>JAITGX010000071.1 GCA_031280275.1 Synergistaceae bacterium | reverse complement strand
GTCTTCTTTTTCAGAAATTCCAAATCTCGTGCGATTTGGTTAAACTGCTCTCTGCTTACATCACTGTCATATGCCTTACGCATTTACTTCCTCTCCCGTCTGTTCAAATCAAAACTTTACCTTTAGTATATCTCACTGTAAGAGATATTAGACACGCTCTAAGAACCCCTTTACTCAGTGCTTCCTTAACATTGATTCTTTAATGTGTGTATCCTGCGTTTGCCGTCATTTGCCTTGACATCACTTAAAAATTGCGTTAAAATTTTATAAACACTGAAGTAATTTTGAAATTTCGTCTTCTTGAGAGGAGAACGAGAGATGCCACAGACAGTAAAAGCCGCGGTGCTGGTTGAGCCGGGAAGAATGGAACTCAGGGAGTTCGAGAGGCCTAAACTGGGCGAAGGGGCTGCCGTCGCCAGAATGGTGCTGTCTGGAGTGTGCGGAACGGATAAACACAGCTACAAGGGAGAAAGTGTCCAGAACAAGGGAACGAAAAACGAAATTCGCATTCCCTACCCGATCATTCAAGGGCACGAAAACGTCTTGGTCATTGAGGAGATCGACGGCATTGGGGCGGAGACGCTGGACTACGACGGCGGTGTCCTCAAGCCGGGCGATCGCGTTACCATGTGTCCCGATGTGGTCTGCGGCGGGTGCTGGTACTGCAAAAACATGCCCAACTATCCCTGGTGCGAGAAAATGTTGTTTTCCTACGGTAATATGCGTTCCTGCGAGGACGGTAATCACCTTTACGGCGGGTTCTCCGAGTACATCTACATCGAGCCCCGCAGCAGGCTTTATAAAATACCTGACGGGCTGCCCGACCGAGTGGCAGTGTTAACCGAGGTGATGTGTGTGACCTGGACCCTCGATAAGGCGAAGGAATTTAACTCGTTTTCCCTCGAAGGATTCAACTTTGGCGACACTGTAGTGATACAGGGAGTGGGTCCCCTGGGGCTCGCTCACGTGATCAAGGCGCGATTGATGGGCGCGGGCAAGGTCATTGTCACGGATATCTCGGACTACAGGCTCGGCCTCGCGAGGGAATTCGGCGCGGACGTGACCCTCAATTCCCAAAAAACCACGGAGGAGGAGCGTGTGGATATCGTGATGCAGGAGACGAAAGGCCGCGGCGCGGACCTTGCCGTCGAGTGCGTCGGCCTGCCAAACGTGGTACCGGAGGGGCTGCGCATGCTGCGCAAGGCCGGAATGTACTTGGAGCCGGGTAATTTTGTGGATACCGGCGCGGTTCCGCTCAACATTCACGAGATATGCGCGAAGAACCTTCGGATAATCGGCATGTGCAACCATGCTCACAACGCGTACCTGCCCTGCATGGAAATGATGGAGCGATCCCTGAACTGGTTTCCTTGGGAAAAATTCGTTTCTCACGTCTATCCCCTCGCTCAGGCCGAGGAGGCCGTCAAGAAGAGCATGGCCCTTGACAGCATGAAGGTGGTCGTGGCCGCGAACCCGTAAGACTCAAAATGGGGAAGGGAGGTTGAGGTTGTGAAGGGCGGCGACGTCATTCTTAGATTCGAGCGCGTTTCGAAGACCTTTCCTGGTGTGAAGGCTCTGGAGGACGTAACGTTTGATATCCACCGCGGCGAGGTGCACGTGCTTCTAGGGGAAAACGGTGCGGGAAAATCCACCCTGATCAAGATATTGACCGGCGTCTTCAAGGCGGATTCCGGCAGGATTCTGCTCGACGCAAAGGAGATACGGCCCGAAAACATTTTACAGTCCCGCAAAATGGGTATTGGAACGGTTTTTCAAGAAAACAGCCTGGTACCGCATCTGACGGTGGCGGAAAACGTTTTTCTTTCTCGTGAACTCAAAAACAGCTTCAACACGATCGACTGGAAGAGAACCTACCAGGAATGCGAACGCTGGATTGGCGGGATGGGGATAGCTATAGACCCTCGCGTCCGGGTGAAGGCCCTTTCCGTCGCGGAACAGCAGATCGTGGAAATTGTGAAAATTCTTTCCCAGGAACCCTCTCTCATCATTTTGGACGAACCCACGTCGGCGCTGTCGGAGAACGAGATCGACAACCTGTTTTCCATCGTGAACAAACTCAAGGGCGAAAAGGGGATCACTTTCGTTTATATCTCCCATAGAATGGAGGAGATCAAGCACATCGGAGACCGCGCCTCCGTGCTGCGCGACGGACGCTACATCGGACAGCTGCCGGACCTCAAAGCGGCCCATCTGGACGACATCATCAACATGATCGTGGGGCGTCCTCTGAACGAAAAATTCCCGAAGCGAAGCGTTCAGGTAGGAGAGGCAGCCTTTGAGGTAAAAAATCTGTCGGTGCTCAAGACGATTTACGACGTTTCGTTTCAGGTGAAGTCCGGCGAGGTGCTGGGGCTGGCGGGGCTCGTGGGGTCGGGGCGGACGTCGGTGGCGAAGGCGATTATAGGCGTCTTGAGGAGAGAATCCGGCGAGGTGTTCCTGGATGGGAAAAAAGTGAACATTGATTCCCCTAACGACGCCATAAAACACGGAATCGCTTACCTGCCGGAGGACAGAAAACGGGAGGGGCTTTTGCTGCAAAAGCCCGTTCGGGAAAATATAACGCTGCCCCAGCTGCACAAGTTCAGAAAGTTCGGCGTGCTCAGCAAGCGTATGGAGAAGCACGCCGCGCATGGACTTAAAAAAACGCTTTCTATAAAAACCCCATCGATAGAGCGCCTCGTAAAATTTCTGTCCGGCGGGAACCAGCAGAAGGTGGTTTTCGCGAAGTGGCTGTGCGCGAAAACGAAGGTGTACATCTTCGACGAACCGACTCGGGGAATCGACGTGGGCTCGAAAAGCGAGATTTACAAAATTATCAACGACTTGGCGGGCGAGGGAGCCGCGATAGTCGTCATATCCTCTGAGCTGCCCGAAATATTGGGCGTCTGCGACAGAATCGTCGTCATGTGCGACGGCAGGGTTACAGGAGAGATGAGCCGGAACGACGCCACCCAGGAGAACATAATGAAATACGCGATTGGAGGAGCTTGATCATGGATCAAACAGCGCAAAAAACGCGGCGGATGCTGGCGTTTACCGACGAACCTTGGTTTTCTGCGGTCTTGCCGCTGATATTCCTTTTTGTCGCCATGTCGCTGGCCTCGCCGAAGACGTTTCTCACCACGTCCAACATCATGAACATTCTGAGGCAGGGATCGATCTACGCCATCATGGCGGTGGGAATGACGTTTCCCATCATAACGGGGGGTATAGACCTCTCTCAGGGTTCCGTTCTAGCCGTGGTGGCCATCGTGACCGGCGTGGTCATCAAGGACACCGGAAGCATCTTCCTCGCCGTGACGGCCGGTATCGCCGTTGGAGCCAGCGTAGGGCTGCTCAACGGCGTCGTGATCTCCTACGTGAAGATTCCCGCTTTCATCATGACGCTTGGTACTATGAGGGCTATGCGCGGCGTGGCGCTTTTGATAACCAAGGGTTCACCCATCGACATAAAGCTCCCCTCGTTTCGTTTTATCGGCACTGAATCCCTGTTCGGGATTCCCATATTGGTGTATCTCGTCGTCGCGGTGGCCCTTGTGGGGCAGTTCATATTGTCGCAGACGTCGACGGGGCGCTACATCTTTTCCCTCGGCTCCAACGAGGAAGCGGCCCGGATATCGGGCGTCAAGATAGAGCAAAACCGCATCAAGGCCTATCTGATATCGGGTGTTTGCGTGGCGGTAGCGGCCATCCTCTACATTTCGAGGCTGGGGTCGGCTCAGCCCATCGCCGGGGACGGCTACGAACTCGAAGCCGTGGCTGCCACCGTCATCGGCGGCACGTCGATCATGGGAGGCGAGGGCAGCGCTTTGGGCAGCATCATCGGCGCGGTGGTGGTGGCCTTGATCAAAAACGGTATGGTGCTCCTGCAGGTATCAACCTATTGGCAGTCCATCATCATAGGGCTCGTGATCGTGATCTCCGTCACCGTGGACGTCGTTCGCAAGCATTGGGCGTCCTTGAGGGTGAGCTGAGAGGGGAGGCTGAGCGCGGGAGGGGAACAGGCGCGGATTTTAGGCGGAATTGCGACGGCGGAGGAATTTTGTGAGGTAAAACGATGAGGGAGGAAATGAAGATGAAAAAACGTGTCGTAGTGTTTGCGCTTTGTGCCGCGTTGATTGCGGCGGTATGCGGCGCCGCTTCGGCGGCCGAGGCGAAGAAGCTGACGTTTGCCCTGCTTCCCAAGACCTTGACGAACCCCTATTTTGTCGCCATGCAGGAATTTGCACAGAAACTGTGCGACAAGTACGGCATCCAGCTTGAGTGCGTCGCGCCCCCGGATGAGACGAAGATCGAGGAACAAATAGGCATGTTCGAGACAATGTTGGAGAAGAAGGCGGACGTGATTTTGGTCGTTCCGTGCGGCACCACTGAGATCGTGGCGTCCATCGAACGGGCCAACGCGGCTGAAATCCCCGTGTTCTGTCTGGACACGAACGCGAGCGGCGGGAAGATAACGTCTTTCATCGGTACGAACAACTTTGAGGGTGGCAAGCTCGCCGGTCAGTGGGTCGGCAAGACCCTCGGCGCCGGCAAGCTCTCCATTATCACCGGGACGCCGGGCAACAAAACCCATGAAGACCGGGTCAATGGCTTCCTCGAGGGCATCAAGGAGTTCAAGGACCTGACCGTCGTAGGAGAGGTGCTGCCCGCCTATTCCGACCGTTCTCAGGGCATGTCGCAGGCGGAGAACCTCCTTACCGCCAACCCGGACATCACCGTCCTCTACTGCACCAATGACGAGATGGCCATGGGAGCGGGCGAGGCGGTGAAGGCCCGCGGCCTTTCCGACAAAATAACCGTCATCGGTTTCGACGGGGCGCCGACCTCGGCTCAGGGCATCCTAGACGGCATTATAGACGCCTCCGTGGCCCAGGCTCCTGGCAGAATGGCGGAGCTAGGTGTGGAGGCCGCGTACCAGCTCTTGACAAACGGCAAGGCTCCGGAATCGGTGGTTGACACCGGCTGTACTATGGTGACGAAGGACAACGCCAAGGAATACCTGAACTGGCACTGATTTGTGTCGTGGGGGCTGCCGCGCAGCAGCCCCCCGTTAGGAAAAGAGGCTCATTGGGGATGATCAGAATTGGAATTATCGGCGCGGGGCGCATAGGCCGCGTTCACGCCGAGGGGATTCAGGGAGTACGAGGGGCCAAGGTGACGGCCATAGCGGATCCCCTGATGAACGACGAGACGGCCGCTTGGGCAAAATCCATGGAGATTCCGAAGGTATTCCATGACCATGGGGAGATTATCGGTGACAATAACATCGACGCGGTCTTAATTTGTTCTTCCACCAACACTCACTCCGCCATATCCCTTGAAGCGATTGAGGCGGGCAAACACGTTTTTTGCGAAAAACCTATCGACCACGATCTGGACAAGATACGAAGCGTGTTGAACGCCCTCGCGCTCACGAAAACTTCCGTAAAGTATCAGGTGGGGTTTCAAAGGAGGTTCGATCACAATTTTCGCGCGATCCGGCGCGGAGTGCAGCAGGGCCGGGTAGGGGACGTGCACCTGGTCAAGATCACGTCCCGGGATCCCAACCCACCCTCGATTCCCTACGTCAAGGTCTCCGGCGGGCTGTTCCTCGACATGACGATCCACGACTTTGACATGGTGCGCTACCTTTCTGGGGCCGAGGTGACGGAGGTAAGCGCTTACGGCGCGGTGCTGGTCGACCCCGCCATCGGCGAGGCCGGGGACATCGACACGGCGGCGGTCACTTTGAAGCTCACCAGCGGGGGGCTGGCGGTGATCGACAACTCTCGGAGGGCCATCTTTGGACACGACCAACGAGCTGAGGTGTTCGGCTCGAAGGGTGCTCTCAGCAGTTTCAACGACTCCGGTTCCAACGTGGCCTTCAGCGACGCGGAGGGAGTCCACTCCGAGCCGCCCCTGTTTTTCTTCCTCGAACGCTACATGCAAGCGTACCGGGACGAGATCGCCTCGTTCGTCAACGCCATCGAGACGGATTCAGAAACCGAGGTAACGGCAAACGACGGACTTCAGCCGGTATTGATCGGGCTTGCCGCGAGAAAATCTCTGCTGGAACACAGGCCCGTGAAAGTGGAGGAGATCACCTGATGGAAAACGCCGCCGCATACGATGAAAAATTTCTGTCGGGACGAGAGCTTGGCCCCTTGCCCCGCAGCGTCTACCCAAACTCCGTTCACGAGGGCGTTTACATGTCGCGTGAACCCGATCGAGACGTGCTGATAGCGGCGGGTAAGTCCGACTTTGAGGGCCCGCGCTTCACCGACGCCGCTGGGACGGCTTTCGTGAGAGCGTCTTTGACGCACAAGAACGCGGTTATCCTCCGTCAGATGTTTCCTTTTACCGCCCCCAGGCGGGTGTTGGGAGAAAAATGCACCGTCGGCGTGGGGGACAGGCTGGGCATAGCCACGCCTGGACATATCCGGGCCTTTCGGCGTTTTGACGCCGTGCCCGTTTTTGCCCAGCAGTCCATCCGGGAGCTGAACCTCACCGGACGTACCTATGAAGACGTGCTGGACGCCGCCACCTTTGCCGTGTTCCGCGAGGGATTTTCCCAGACACAGGGGTTCGGTGCGGACGGAGACCATTTGAAGACCCCGGAGGAGGTGAAATACGCGCTTTCCCGCGGGTACACCATCATCACGTTGGATTGCAGCGAGCATATCCGCTCGGACGCCGCCGCCATGACCGACGCGGAGGTAAGCACGGCCTACGCCTCCTCCCCCTGGGCAAGGGAGCCGGATTACCTGAACCGGAGCGTCCGCTTGGAGGACGGAACCCCTCTTGAGTTCGGCGCTGAGGACTTTAGGCGAATGGCGCTGATTTACGGAAAGGCCATCGAATTTGCCGAGGGTATCTATCATTCTCTGCTGAAAGACAGCGTAAACGTGGACTTTGAAATATCCATAGATGAAACGGCGACGCCCACCACCCCAGCGCAGCACTATTTCGTGGCGAAGGAGCTGCGGGACAGGGGAGTGAAGTTCGCATCCTTGGCTCCGCGTTTTTGCGGGGAATTTCAGAAGGGAGTGGATTACGTCGGCGATGCAGAACAGTTTCGGAGGGAATTCCGGGTCCATGCGAGGATAGCGGAGCACTTCGGGCATAAGATCAGCGTTCATTCCGGCTCCGACAAGTTCAAGGTGTTTCCGGCCGTGGGCGGGGAGACGAAGGGGCGCTTTCACCTGAAGACAGCTGGGACGAGCTGGTTGGAGGCCATGCGCCTTGTGGCCATGAAAGACGCCCCGCTCTACCGCGAGGTGCATCGCTTCGCGCTTTCGGCCTTCGAGGACGCGCGGCGCTACTACCACGTGTCCGCGCAGGCCGCTGACGTCCCTAACGTCGAAAGCCTTTCCGACGGCGATCTTCCCTCTCTTTTCTCTCGAAGCGGCGCACGGCAGGTGATTCACATCACTTACGGACTGATATTGAACGCGAAGGCGCAGGACGGCTCACTCCTTTTCAGAGACAGATTGTTCCGCCTGTGGCGTGAGAACGAGGACGCTTACGGTGAACTTTTGGACGCCCACATCGGCGGGCACTTGGAACAACTGCGCTGCAAAGCGCGCTGAGCCGAAGGGAGAATGAAGTTATGTCCGCATTCAAAAGCCCCATGCACGAGATGGCCGAGACCACCAAGACACAATTTTGACGGATAACGACTGTTGACGGATAACGACTAAGGAGGCGGCACCGATGAGCAAAATGAGAGGCGTCACGCTGGACGCCGCGTGGGCTCCTAAGCCTGATTTCAAGCTGGGAGCGAAGGATGTCGATGGAGTGCAGACGTACCTCGGCAGCTTGGTGTGGAAAGACCCGAAGCTGAGCATCAAGGAGTACGACGTTCCGGAACCGGGTCCTGGACAGGTGTTGATTAAGGTGAAGGCCTGCGGTATCTGCGGCAGTGACGTGCATATGGCTCAGGCCAAAGAGGACGGGTACATTTTTTATCCGGGACTCACGGGATTCCCCTGCATTTTGGGGCATGAACTGTCGGGTACGGTGGTTAAGGGCGGACCGGGGGCCAAGGACAAGAGGACAAATAAGCCCTTCGTGGGAGGAGAGATGGTCTGCGCCGAGGAGATGCTCTGGTGCGGCTCCTGTAAGCCCTGCGCCGACGGGTGGCCCAACCACTGCGAGCGCCTCGACGAAATCGGCTTCAACGTAAACGGGGCCTTCTGCGATTACATCGTGCTGCCCGACCGCTGTCTTTGGAGCCTAGAGCCGCTGCGCGCCCGTTATAAAGACGAGGACATCTACCTGGCCGGTTCTCTCGTGGAGCCGTGCTGCGTGGCGTATAACGCGGTCATCGAGCGCGGAGGCGGCATTCGGCCTGGAGACAACGTGGTCATCTGCGGCGGGGGGCCAGTGGGTTTGGCGGCCTGCTCCATTCTAAAGCGCCAGGGAGCCGCCAGGGTGATCATGAGCGAGCCCCAAGCCGAGCGAGCCGCTCTCGCGAAGAGAATGGGGGCTGACTTCGTCATCGATCCCACGAAAGAGGACTTCACCAGCGAGGTTCTGCGCCTGACGGACGGCATGGGGGCCTCTATCTACCTGGAAGCCACGGGGCTTCCCACAGTGGTGTACCCTGGTATCGAACAGGCCGTCTGGGAGGGCCGCACGCTCAACTCCACCGTGGTGGTGGTGGCGCGCGCCGAGGCCAAGATGCCCGTCACCGGCGAGGTGCTGCAGGTGCGGCGCGCGCGTATCGTGGGTGCTCAGGGACACTCTGGCCACGGCACATTTCCGCGCCTTATCGAGAGCATGGCCTCCGGCATGGACATGCTGCCGATGATCACCAAGAAGATCAATCTGGACCAGGTGCCGGAAAATATCATCGCCTTGCAGACGGACCGCACCAACTGTAAGATTACCTGCGTGTTGGACTGAGACAAAAAAGGAGACGGCTCGAATGGCGAAACAGCAAATTGATTGGATCACCACGGACGTGCCGGGTATCATCTTCGAAAACACCGAGGTGGGGCGTCTCAAAAAAGAAGTATGGGACATGAACGAGGAGCAGATCGATAAAGTCCTGGAGGAGTACGGCATTCCGGCGGAGTCGGAACTGGGCAAGGCGGGGAGTTACATTCAGAACACGCCGCGCGCCCAGTTGATCGAGAAGCGCCGCAAAAACGACATCGTGTTCGTGCCTATCGGGTGCACGGAAAATCATGGCCTGCACGCCAACAGCGGTCTCGACACCTTCATGTGCACGCAAATACTGGAGGGTGTACGCCGTTGCACCGCCAAGAAGGGGCGTGAGGTCAACCTGGCTTTTCCGCCCCTCAACTACGGGGGACATCCCTACCACCACATAGGAATGCCTGGGACCATCAACATCCCTCACGAAGTTGTGGCGGAAATGCTCATCTACACCATGATCGGCCTCTGGAACGACGGATTCCGCAAGATAATCCTGGTCAACAACCACGGACACCTGTGGATGCTGGAGAGCGCCATACAGGAGTTTTGTAAGCGTTTTCAACTCCCGGGAATTTTCCGCACCCTGGAATGGCACAGAGCCGTTCGGGAGTTTTTCATTCCGCACAACAAGCCCGACAGCCTCGACACCACCTTTATCCACGCCGACGAGTGCGAGACCTCAGTGGCGCTTCTGCTCTTCAAGGACATGGTTGACATGAGCAGCGCCCAGGACAAATGGGGTGAGGCCCTTCTGCCGGACGGGCATTTCGACAAGTCCGTGGAACCTCTGCGCCGCCCCCATCGCTGGAGCGAGGGCGAGGGCCACGCTTCCATTGAGATGGCGAGCAATCGCGAAGGCGTGGTGGGGACGCCGACGATCTCCGACGCGCGTAAGGCCAAACGCCCCATAGCCGCGATACTGAAGTACCTGACCCTCCTGAACGACCAGATACTCGACGCCTTCCCGGCGGGAAAAGTTCCCCCCGTCGAAAAAACCACGCTCCGCACCGAAGAGGAGATGGTTCCCTACCTTAAGGAACCCTTCAGCGATGGATGGAAAAGCGTGTACGACATTCCGATGCGCGGAGTATTCACCAAGCTGTGACCTGGCCTGAAAAATGAACAAAATATCGCAGACGCTTCCGTGCCAGGCCGATACGATTTTTTCCCCGTTCAAGGCCGAGGAATTTGAACATGCTCTCCGCTGCGTCGCAGACGCCGGGTTCACGGGCGTGGAGCTTGCCGTGGCCCGTCCCCAAGACGTGGACGTCGGCCGGCTCAACCATCAGGTGACGGCCTGCGGGCTGACGATAACGACCCTATCCACCGGTCAGGCCTATGGGTTGTACGGGGTGTGCCTGTCCTCGCCGGACGAGGAAACGCGGAAGACGGCTGTGGATTACGTGAAGGGACATATCGACGTTGCCGCCGGGACAGGTCGCCCGGCGGTGACGATAGGGTTGCTGCGGGGCAAGAGCGGGGAGCGCCGCGCGTTTCTGGAGAGGCTCAAGAAATCGCTGTTCCCATGCCTAGAGTACGCGGAGGGCCGTGGCGTCACGCTGCAGATTGAGCCCATCAACAAATCGGAAACCACGCTTCTCAACAGCACCTTCGAGGTGCTGGAGTTTCTTGATGAGCTGGGCAGCCCCGATAATCTCGGCCTTCTCTACGACACCTATCACTCCCATCTGGAGGACGGGGACATAAAACGCGCGATCGAGGCCGCGGCCGGCAAAATCACTAACGTCCACCTGGCTGACTCGCACAGGGGCCTGCCGGGATATGGAGATATCGACTTCAAGCTGGTCTTTGCGCTGCTGCGTAAGGGGGGATACGCGGGCGCCTACGCTCTGGAAACGCTTTCGGTTCCTTCTGCGGATTTCGTTCGCGAGAACGGGTTCAAAAGCGTCATGAAATTTTTTCAATCTGACGGTGTTCCGGATTAATCGGTGCTTCCCTAACACTGCATGAATTTTAGGAAGCGCTGATTAATGGGGTTCTTAGGGGCCTGAGGCCCCTAAGCAGGGCGTGGGGCAGAGCCCCACAAGGGGTTAATCAGCGTTTCCTTTATTATCGCCGCGCCCGAGGCTGTTCGCCATCCCTGATACGCAAGATAACGAACTTGATTTTTTCTTCTCACGCAAGTAAAATTAGTTCAATTCAAAGTGATAGAAGAAATTCGAAACGTTTTCTTTCGATGAGACGCGGGAAATAAGCTTTTTTCAAATAAAAAGAACCTGAAAATCGTGTGTTTTGCGTTACGGCATAACCCAGCACAGCGTCAAAAGGCGGCCCTGGCTGCCGTGCGTTTGGGCGTGCGGCGTGCTGGGGAGGGACGTTTTTACAGCGAACGAAAGGGGTAACAGGGAAATGAAAAAAACGGCAGTGGTTTTGAGCGTTCTTGTTGTACTGTTTGCGGCGGCCGCGAGTTTCGCCGCACCCGCAGTGAAGCGGGGAGACTACTTCATCACGGTGCTGACCGGACCCACCAGCGGCATCTACTTCCCCATCGGAGGGGCGTTCTCCACCTTCCTCGGCAGTTTGGGCTACAAGACCTCGGCGACGGCCACGGGGGCCACGGCGGAGAACATCAACGCCTTGCAAACCGGACAGGGTGAAATGGCTATCGCCATGGCCGACTCGGTCATCCAGGCGGTGGAGTCCTTTGGGGCTTATGAGGGCAAGCCCCCCGCGAAAGACCTGCGCGCCCTGATGGGTCTGTGGCCGAATTTCTGCCAGATTGTCACCACGGCGGACTCCGGCATCAAGACCTTCGCGGACATGAAGGGCAAGCGCGTGGGCGTGGGCGCGCCCAACTCCGGCGTGGAACTTAACGCCCGGATGATGTTCGAGGCCCACGGCATGACCTACGCTGACTGTAAGGTGGACTACCTCAGCTATGGCGAGGCTATTGCCCAGATGAAAAATGGACTCTGCGACGTGGCCTTCGTCACATCGGGGCTGGGTAACGCCACTATCATGGAGCTGGGTACCAGTAAGAAAATCTCCTTCGTTCCGGTAGAGGGACAGGCGCTTCAAAACCTGCTGAAAAAATATCCCTTTTACATCGAGGCCACCATACCTGCCGCTACCTATGGCACCGCTTCGGATACCTCCACGGCGGCCGTCATGAACATCATGCTCATTCACGAGGAGCTGCCCGACGACGTGGTTTACGACCTGCTGGAGAACATCTACTCCCCAGCCGGTCTTGACGTGATCCAGGGCTCCCACGCCACGGCAAAGGCCAACATCAAGCCGGATACGGCGCTGCGCGGCATCGTGGGAACGTCAGTGCCCCTCCACGGCGGAGCCGAAAAATACTATAAGGACAAGAACCTGTTAAAGTAGGGCGGAACGCCGCCCCCTCATGTGCGAAAAACTTGCCTGGCGGGAAGGGTGCGCTCTTTCTGCGGTGGTGCTTTTAGCCGCCGCCTTGATTTGGGGCTTTTTTATCCCTTCTTCAGCTGTTTCCGCTGATTTTTTTCTTCGCATTCGGGATTGGAAAACGGGGGAGGTCTACGCCTCTGTGCCGGCCAAGGCGGGAAGTGTCCTGTTCTTCGGGTGGATTCACTCGCTGGAAAAAATTCCCTGGAACGAGTACTACCACGTGGACGAGGACCTCAGCCTCGTTCTTGATGCTATCACGTTTCCAGCCTTTGGCGCGGGCATTCCCGAAAACAAGGGGAAAGTCTGTTACGTGGAAAACGGCTTGATCCATATGGAGGAAATCGGCGAGCGCTTCGGTGAGATCATCTGGCTCAACTCCCACACGGCCACGCAGGAAATCCTTCTCGATGGGAAGTACGTCGCCAGGGGCAGTGCCCTCCCCCACCATGCCCGCCTGCGCCTTATCATTGATCGGGGGCAAGTTCTTGACCCTTAACCGGTACATAACAGTAAGTATATGGACCCTTCCGTTAGTTGGGTTGTCACGTTATTGTTTATCAGAGTGAGAGAGGTGGCGCAAATGCCAGACAAACTGACGAAGGAGCCCGAGGTGTTGGACGAGGCTGTCACTCAGGCGATGCGGGGCGAACTCACGGAGGAACAGCAGAAGCTCATTGAGAAACTCGATAAAGAGGCAAGCGCCCGAACCCTGGAAAACCCCCTTGCCGCTAGGCTGTTTTTCTGGGGCTGCGTCCTGGTCACGCTGTATCATTTTATTACGTCGTTCTACGGGACTCCGGTGGTGCTGAAGCACCGGTCGCTGCACGTGGCGATGATGCTGGTACTGGGGTTTATCATGTACCCATCCGCTGGCAAGAAAAAGAACCCCGCGGGAACCGTCCTGGACACGGGCCTGATTCTCTTGGCTGCGGCGGTGCCGCTTTATATGTGGCTGAACTATCTGGGTGTGGTAGAACGTGCCGGAAGACCCAACGTCACCGACACGGCCGCCGCCACGATTCTCGTGATTTTGGTGTTGGAAGCGTCACGGCGTATAACGGGATGGGCGCTGCCCATACTTAGCACCGCGTTTATCGTGTACGGCCTCGCGGGGCCTAGAGGACTCTGGAACGTCAGCCTGCCGATGTTTGGGCACCGAGGCTACACCTGGGCGCAGCTTTCCAATCACTTTTTTGCCAACACGGAGGGTATATACGGCACTTCGGTGGACGTAGCGGCGAGTTATATCTACCTCTTCATCCTGTTCGGGGCTGTTATGGGCAAGTGCGGCATGGGGGCCTTCTTTAACGACGTGGCCGTGGCCCTGGCGGGACACACCAAGGGAGGACCGGCAAAGGTGTCGGTCATCTCCTCCGGGCTTCTGGGCTCTATCAACGGTTCCGCCGTGGCCAACGTGGTCACTACCGGTGCGTTTACCATCCCGCTGATGAAGAAAACCGGCTACTCCAAAGAATTTTCCGGAGCTGTTGAGGCGGCGGCGTCGGTGGGCGGCCAGCTTCTGCCGCCGGTGATGGGGGCGGCGGCCTTCATCATGGCGGAGATATTGAGCGTTCCCTACTCCAAAATCATCATCCACGCGGCAATACCGGCGCTGCTCTACTACCTGGGCATCATTATCCAGGTGCAGCTCCGCGCTGGGAAACTGGGCCTTCTGGGCCTGCCGAGGGATCAGCTTCCCAAGGTGGGGGCCATTATGCGGGACAAGGGATATCTGCTGATTCCCATTATCGTGCTGGTTTATCTTTTGCTTTTCACCTCCTGGACAGTGCTGCTCTCCGCCGTGGTGACAATTGTCGTTACGCTGGTCATCACCGGTGCCATCGGATTTTTTAGGAAATTCCCGCTTGTAACGTTCCAAGACTTACGAGGCGCCTTCATGGACGTCGCTGACGCCTGCGCGGAGGGCGCGCGCGCGACGGTTCCGGTGGCCGTGGCCTGCGCCTGCGTGGGCATCATCGTGGGGGCCATTTCCAAGACGGGGTTTGGGATCAACATGGCGGACGCCATTATCTCCTTTGGCAGTGAAAGCCTGTTCTTCACCCTGGTCTTCACGATGATCACCTGCATGATCCTCGGTATGGGGGTTCCGTCCATTCCAGCCTACATTATCACGGCCACCATTGGGGCACGCGCCCTGGCCAAGCTGGGAATCCCCGACATTGCGGCCCACATGTTCGCCTTCTACTTCGCTATGTTTGCCAACCTGACGCCGCCCGTGGCCCTGGCCGCTTTCGCTGCTGCGGGGCTTTCCGGCGGCGATCCGGTGAAGACAGGCGTCGCCTCTGTTAAGCTGGCCATCGCGGGCTTCATCGTTCCCTACATGTTCATCTACTCCCCGCAGCTGCTGCTGCTCGATACTTCCCTTTTCCAGGGTCTGCGCGTCGCTGTCGGCGCGTGCGTGGGGGTCTTCATGATCGGCGCGGCCGTGGAGGGTTATCTCTTCGCGCCAATGCCGTGGATTATGCGGCTTGTCGCTGCTGCCGGGGCCCTGTGTTTGATCGACAGCGGGCTCTATACGGACGCCATCGGGGGCGTCGTCCTCTGCGAGCTGCTCTTGATCCAACACTGTCTGGCGGCTCGACGGAACATCTCGTTAATCGGCAGGGCGGGTGTATCGGGGCTTTTCCTGGGCGTGCCGCTGAGTTATCTTTTCCAGGACTGGGAGCGGGTGAGGTCTTTCGGTGAGTACCTGTCAGCGGTAAAAAACTCCGTCGCCGCCCTTATAAATCCGGCGGGGGGCTTTGTACCCATGACCGACGCGCTCACCATCCTCACCTTGGTATGCCTGCTCTGCGCCTTGGCGCTGAGTGTGACGGGATATTGGATTGATCATTTTCGAAGCGGAAAGTGATTTTTTCGGGGGGAGGGTTGAGAATGAAGCAGTTGGCGGCGTTATGCGTTTTGGTGCTGATGTGGTTCGCGCTCCCGGCGGCGGGTATGCCGATCCGGGTCGGCGAGATCGCCACGCTGACGGGCGATTATGAGGCCTATGGAACGGCGGAGGCTGCGTCTGTCGCCATGGCGGTAGAGGAGATCAACGCGGCAGGCGGCATCCTTGGAAGGCCTATTGAACTCGTCCTGCGCGATTGCCGAACGCTCCAGGAGGAGACGGTGAACGCGGCGCGGCAGTTAGTGGCGGAGGACAAGGTCACGGCGGTCATCGGCCCCAGCGGGAGCAACCTCTGCATCGCGGCGGCTCCCGTCTTCGCCGAGAGTCGGGTACCCCACATCACCACCCTTCCCACGAATCCTCTTGTCACCACCGACGAAAACGGCAAGGTGCGTCCGTACAGCTTCCGCATTTCCTTCTTGGACCCCTACCAGGGTCTGGTCATGGCCTGGTTTGCCGTGAAAGAAATGGGCTTCAAAAAGGCCGCGCTTCTCTGCGAGGCGCAAAACGAATACTCTCGTGACCTGCGCGGCTTTTTTATCGAGAACTTCAAAAAATACGGCGGGACGGTAGTCGCCGTTGAAGCCTTCGAGAGCAGCGCGAATGATTTCAGCCCGCAGCTCGCCGCGATTAAGGAAAGCGAGCCGGACGTCCTGGTCTTTCCCTTCATGGGCCGGTCTCTGCCCCTGGCGGTGCGGCAGGCGCGGGAAATGGGGCTTTCCCTGCCCATCGTGGGCGGCGACGGGTATGGCAACTTCATGTGGGAGACCGCAGGGACCGCGTTGGGCAACACCTACTGGGTCAGTCACGTAGACCGGTACGACCCGGTGCTGAAGCCGTTTTTCGACAAATACGAGACGCGGACGGGCTCCGAATGCCGGGAGTTTATGAACGCTGTGGCAGCTTACGATTGCGTGTACTGGCTGAAGGACGCCATTGAGCGAGCCGGAACGGACGACCCCGTGAAGGTGCGGGACGCCTTGGAGGCCACAAGGGACCTGAAGCTGACTCACGCCGTCTTAACCATGGATGAGTTTCATAACCCGAGGGGCAAGGACGCTGTCATCCTCTTCTGCGACCCTGCCCAGAAAAAAGCCCTCTTCTTCAAAAAATTTCGCCCTCAGGAGCAAGTCCAGTAGCCGCTCTATTCTTTCTGGATATCCTTGTTCGTTAGCAGCTCGGCCAAATCGGAAATTTCCAACCCTCCACGGATACCGAAGCGGGTCAGCGCAAAGTCATAGCGGGCAGGGTCTTCGGGGGCGGCGCGGGCGAAGCTCTGGGTGATTTCCAGGGCCGCCTTTAAGTCAGCCTGTTTCCTCCTTGTCAGGTCCAGGCGGAGGGCAATGGCGTGAATGTGGGTGTCTGTGGGAACGACCAAGTCCCTGGGTGAAAAGACCGACCAGCCGCCAGGATCCACCTCGTCGCGCCGCACCATCCACTTCACGTAAAGCAGCAAGCGCTTGCAGGCGCTGCCGTCCTCCGGCGCGGGCACCATAGGAAAACCTCCCGGCGGGGAGAGCGCGCGGGAGAAAAGATTCAGTGCCTCCAGGAAAGAGCCCCCTTTTTTCAGACATTTCTCCATAAGGGACTCCAGAGAACCGTGAGTTTTCAGCGCTTCCGCCGCCCGTGTCAAAAGGCCCTCCACCTGCTCTTCCGTCGTGAAACGGTGCTTGAAACCCGGAAAAAGTCCCTTTAGAGCACCGGAGAGTAAAAAAAGCGCGGGGCGGGGGCCCAGGGGCGCCAAAATCCGCTCCACGCTTTTCAATATCTGAGCGACTCGGCCATAGGCCAAACAAGACGCCACAAGCCCCACGACCTCCCGGTCCTGGAGATCGCCGCAGCCGTACAAGAACACAAGAGGGTCCGGGTGAACCAACTCCCGGCGGTTGTAGACGTAGTACAGTCCCTCCAAAAAGGCCCTCATCTGGGCCTATCCTTCCTCCCCGCTAGCTTTTGAGGCTGTTGAAAACGGAGGACGGGGCGTTTGCGTGAGATTTACCCTTCTTGATTTTGTGGTAGTCCGCGTAGGTTAAAACGGGCGCGTCGGAGAGGAGCTGGGCGCTCCTGGCCTCGCCGATAAACACCCTGTGGGTGTGGACGTCCACCATCGAGATGACCTCGGCCTCCACGGCGGCCACGGTGTACTCCGTGACAATGGGCAGACCCAGAGCCGTCATCTTGTAGTCGCATTTGGCGAACTTGTCGTGCTCACGTCCCGAGCGGAAGCCGAAGTTACCGATAAAGGGCAACGGGGCCTCCGCGCTGAACACGGAAACCGAAAATTTCCTGCTTTTTTCTAGGAGCTCCGCGGTGTAGTTGCCCTTGTGAAGACATACCGCCAGGCAAATAGGCTCCGCCGTAAGCTGCATCACGGCGTCTGCCGTCTGCCCGTTCAGCTTGCCCTCCCAGGTCGTGCTCACGATGTACAGCCCATAGCTGAAAGTGAATAGTGCCTTGGGGTCTACCATACCGTCCATATTAATTACCTCCTCAAAAATTTTTCAGAACAGCTTTATGGATAATACCTCAAATTTCCTTTTTAAACAACGTTTTTCGATGAACTTTGCGTAATTTTTACTGTGGGTATTTCAATCCTGCCGGCTTGATTCATTCGCGGAGAGGCTGGATAAGCGGCGGAAGATGATGCAATGGTGGGCGGACTGGCTGGGGGGCAAAAGCCAAGATAAGTGACGCATTGGATTAGTCCTTCTCCAGCGAGTAGCTTCTATTTCCTAATTTCTAGGGTGTGTTTTAAAATTCCTATTTGGCTATAAACGGTTTTGGGAACACACGCGGCCTGGCCCTTGCGCATCGTCTTCGGATGTGCGAGAATCATTGAGTTTGAACAAGGAGAAACACAGAATTTAATGAACGCCGGGAGCATATCGCGGAGGGGAGATGAGGGTCACGAGATGGAATTTAACGCAATGGTATACGCGCTTTTATGTGTTTCCTGCGTTTTAGGAGCGGTGAGTTTCTTTTTGTTTCGCCAGTGCCAAGAGATGGCGGCGGAACAAGAGGATTTCGAGTACCAACGTGACCTGCAAATACGCACCATCAACCAACTGCGGGAGAGCAACGAGACCCTTACAACCGAGGCCGAGAAGCGGGCTAAAACCGTTGTTCAAACGCTGGATGAAAAGCGTGAGATGGAAAATTTTGCCCAAGACTGCGTTCAGCGGATGAAGCTGGCCATGAAAGACCTGGAGAAAAAGAACGCCACAGCGAACGCAACGATCGTCGAGCTTCAGGGCGAGCTAAAAAGGCTCAAACAGCTTCCGTCAATTTTTCTGCCTAACGCGGTGAACGCGGTGAACGCGGTGATGGAAGAGATTGATTCTCTGGAAGCTTCGAGCGCGCCCAACGCCGCAAGTGAGGCGCCGGTGCTGCTGCGGACAAGGGGATAGGGACTATCTGGGCATCCACCAGACACTCCAAACATTGCAGATCGCGTGATAAAGGATTGCGGGCAGCACAGAGCCGTGGTGGTGGCGCAGAAAGCCCATCACCAGACCAGGGAAAAACGTCGCCAGGCGCAGCCAGCTTGGCGCGACAAACAGGTGGGAAAGGGCAAACAAAAGCGACGCGAGGGGAACCGCGACCCAGGGTCCCCACCGCCGGACGAACAAAGTTTGCAGCCAGCCTCGGTAGAACGTCTCCTCAATGAACGCCGCGGCCAGCCCGCCGCCCAACATGTTCAGGGCGTCCCACAGTCCAGGGCAAAAGGGTCCGCCCGCTCCCAGAAAACGGGGCCAGCACAGGGATAGGACGGTAAGGGGAACGAGGGTTCCGGCGGACAGCAACAGTGCGTCTTCCCAAGCGCCCTCCCCCATGAACCACCGGAGTCCGTAAGCCTCTTCGGGCTCACCTCGCCGTCCGCACCATATGTAGGGAAAGTACAGCATGAAAGCCGCTGCCAGCAAGCCGGCCGCCGCGCTCGCCATCGCGGAAAAATTTGGTATCAAAAGGCCTTCTCCAGGGAACTGAGGAGGATTTGAGCTTCCTCTATCGCCCGGCGCAGGAAAAGGGTGATCTCAAGACGATAGACGTAAACCAGCCTCGACGCCTGCCACAACAGGTAAATGACGGGCGCCGCCACGATAAACGCACCCAATTTATAAAGCACTTTCGAGAGGATGATCCCATAATTCTCAAAGATCACGTCAATCAGCCATCCCGCCAGCATCAGGGCAAGCCCAAATATCCAAATGGACAATCCCGTAAAAAAACTTACGCTGATATGCACGTTCCGCTCCCCGCCCTTCTTGGCTGGGGACTTACCCCAACCAGGAACTCCACCGGTTTCACTTTGTGTCGCGAGTCACGATCTTGAAGAAAGCGTCCACAAACTTCTCGTGTTTCAAATAGGGATCGTCCCCAACGAGTCCCCTTTCCAGGGCCATCTCGCGGAGACGTCGGTCCGCCTCCATCAGCTTGCCGAGCATACGTATCTCCTCGGCCGCGTCATGCCCGCGCGCCACCTCCCCCTTTTCGTCCAGTTTGCGGCGGAGTTCCGCCACTTGCCGGGACAGGACGTCACGCTCCTCCACGATGTGCTTGTGACGCGAACTCAGGCGCTCGAACCTCTCCGTCAGGTCGGTCAGCTTCCTCTGCAGCTCCTCCGTTGGGGCTAAAGGCGCGCCGCCCATCTTGTCCTGCAGCGCACTGTCGAGTCTGTGGGACAGGTTGTCCTGTTCTGCGCTCCCGTAGGCGCCGCCCTGGGGCTGGTTGGTCTCGCCAAGCATCTGAAACCCCGCGTTCACGTTCGCTTCCTGCAATTCCTTCGCCGGCAACATGTGATTGACCTCCATTTGTTTCATCTCTTATGTTTCATTTCTCACGTTTCATCTCTCATATCGATGAACAATTAATATGACGTAAATCCCTTGCAGCGAGACGTAAATCCTTTGCAACGAAAAGAGTTTATCATAAACCGTCCGGGTTCGGTTACACGTCCTCCTGGTTCTGCTCTTTCAGAAGCCGGGCATAAATTTTTTCGTGTTCACCCAGAAGGTTTCCGATATCCCAGCGCGGGTCGGGCGAAGGCTGCTGAACGTGGGGCGTGTCGGCCGACAGGAGCATAGCAGCGGCGAGAGCAGCCGGTTTTCCCACAGGGAAGAGCGTACCCCGTTCCGGTGTCGTAACCAGGTCCCGGATGCCCCGCACATTGGCCCCCAGAACGGGGACGCCGAGGCAAATCGCCTCCATCACGGCACGGCTCAGCCCTTCCTGAGAGGAGGGCAGGAGCACCGCTCGTGAGGCGAGCATGAGAAAGGGCACGTCGTCCCGCTCTCCCAGGAAATGCGCTTGAGGCCCGACGTTCAGCCTTTCGGCCAGTACTTTCATGTTGTCCTCCAACGGACCCGCGCCCGCAAAGGCCAGATGGAAGTCCCGTCTGCCCGTTTCGGCCAGAGCGCGGAGGGCATCTTCGTGACGCTTCCTCGGAATGAACTCCCCCACCATGAGGAACAGTTTGTCGTCTTTTTTCAGACCCAAGCCCGCACGAAAACCCTCATCGGCCTCCACGGCAGAAGGCGAATAGTACGCCAGGTCCAGCCCTATCCCCGGCAGGAGCGACAGACGCTCCTTGGGCGCGATTTTAAGGGTCAGCGCGGCCTCGTAATCCTCCTCGTTGATCGTGATCGTGTGATCGGTCCAGTTACCCGCCAGGCGCTCCAGCGCGGCGATCACGGCGTTACGAAAGCAGGCCCCCCCCTTGTAAAAGTGAAAACCGTGGGCGGCGTAAACGACCTTCGGACGCGAGAAAAGCCCCCGCAAAGCGAAGCGTGTAACGAAGGCCGCCACAGGGGTATGGACGTGAACGATGTCGTACCCATTTTCCGCCACGAGGGCGCGTATCATCTTCCCCGTCCCCTTGAAGTTCCGGGAATCCAGGGGGTTGCGGCTGAAAGGGGCCTCGTAACGACGGTTGAAAATACCGTCGGCTATGGCGTCCGTCTCGGCCCCGTTGGCCAGCGCGTCCACGATCCAGCCTTTTTTCGCGAAATGCCGCGCGTAGGGCAGGAGAAACGCGCGAAGCGTCGATGCCACCGTCGTAACTATCAGCAGCTTGGGCACATTCCATCTTCCTTTCCGTGCGGGGCCCTGGGCCCCTGAGAACCCCATTAATCAGCGCTTCCTTATCTCCTTATCGGCTGTTTTTACCACTTTCAAGAGCCTCCGTCGTCACCGTCTCCATCCAACTCTATCCAAGCGCTTCTTTCGACGAAGGGGGCGCGCGAAACCCAGGCGTCCCCCTCAGGCTTGTAACCCATTTTAGTCCAAAAATCCCGGACGGGTTCGTTTTTTTTCGTCTCGCGGTACGAGCCGTGTATCTCCGTCACGCCCTCCGCCGCCAGAGCGCGCTCCACGCCCCCTAAGACGGCGTTCTCTACGTCTCGGCCCATGACGCGGCAGCTCATTAGGAAGGTCTCGACGGCGGCGGAGCTCCCGGTTAACCGCGCGGCCACCAGGCAGACCCTGCCGTAGTCCCCGAAGCGGTCGCGCAGCCCGGCCATCCAGATCCGAACGTTCTTGTCCTCCATCAAGGCGGCCAGACCGGCCTCTGTGCAGCGCCGTGTCGTCAGGTTGAACTGGTTCGTTTTCTGCGAAAGCTGCGCTGCCCGCGGTATTTCGTCCTGACGAAGCCGGTGCAGGTCCAGCTTCATCTCCAGCGACGCCAGGTAGTCGTCCAGGGAGAGGCGCGCACCCCGCTCCTTCTCCCGTCTCAGCTCCGCCCGGTACATCGCCGTTTTTTTCCGGTCCTCCTCCCCGGTCCGCAGGGTCGTGAAGTACGTCCGGGCCACCTCCGCCATAAACGCGGGAAGCTTGGACGTGTCCTTGGGGAAATCTGGAACCGCCACCTGGGGCAGAAACGCTCGGACGGCCTCGCGCTCCACGGGGTTGTCGTCCACGAAGACCAGGGAATCTAGGCCGATGTTCAGTCCCTGCGCGATGGTCCGGAGGCTCTCTGTTTTGGGGTTCCATCCGATCTCGAAGCGGACGAAGTCGTCTTCTCTAAGGATCATGTGAGGGTGTTTTTTGAAGGGGAGCAAGGCGTCTTCAGCGTCGTTTTTGGAGGCCACGGCCAGGAGTATCCCCTGCCCGGCGAGAGCCTTGACGGCGTGCTGGACGTCCCAGTACTGGGAACCCATGCCCGTAGAAGCGAGTGATATTCCCTCGACCCCATCCTCGCCGATGACCCCACCCCACAGGGTGCCGTCCAGATCTAGGACGAGGCATTTTTTTCTCTCGCCCCTCACCGCCCCCTCGGCGCGAAGGATTTCCCGCGCCAACAGCGCCTCCCCCTGCTGAGAAAAGGGCAGGGAACCGAAATACCACGTCTTCGCGTTGTAAAAACGCTCCCGCCCGGCTTCGGCGGCCAGTTCCGCCGCGTCCAGCAGGGGTGCGTCCATGTCCTCCAGCTTCTCGCGCCACCAGGCGGCGGCGCGGGCTGCGAAGTTCTTTCCCGCCAGGGGCAGGGAAGGAGGGGAGGGGAGGTCCAGCGTTGAAACGACGAAGACCTTTTCTTTATGTGCCTCTCGCGCCTGGGCAAGGATTTCCAGAGGCTCAGAGAGCACACGAACGAAGTCCTCATCCAAACCCTGAGGGAAGAGTGCCGGGCCGTGCAGGAGAACGTAAACCGTTTTTATCTCGTCCCGCCAGACCGCCGACGCGGGGTTCAGCAGCTCGGCCCGCCAGGTGTCGAAGCCAGGGGCGGTAAAAACGTCCTGTTTCAACCGCAAAGCCAGGCTCTCGACCGTGACGTTGGAGAGCAGAGCTATCATGCGGTTTTCCTCCTTTCCCTTTCCACCACGCGAGCGGGGTAGCCCATGACGGTGCACCCGCCGGGCACGGCGTTCAGGACGACGCTTCCGATGCCCACCGTGGCGTCCGGGCCAATTTCCAGGCACTGCAGAATCTTCGCGCCCGCGCCGATGAGACAGCGGGGTCCAATGGTCACGCTGCCGGAGATGTCCGCGTGGGGCATGACGGAACCGAAGTCCCCCAGCGCGGAGTCGTGTCCGATCTGCGCGCCCACGTTGAAAAAGGAGCATAATCCCAGGACGGCGTCCACGGACACGCTGCAATAGGCCGAGATCACCGCACCCTCCGCCAGGCGCGCCGACGGGTCCACGTGGGCCAGGGGGTGTACCAAGACGGGAAATGTTACCTTTGGGTTCTGGGACAGTTCCCCGTAAAGCGCAGCCTTGGCCGCCGGGTCAGCCATTCCCATGATCACGGCCACAGGACCGGAACGGGTCAGCCAGGATAAGCCCCCCAGCACCGCCGCTCCCCCGACGGGGGTTCCGGCGGGTTTGCCGTCGTCGATGAAGCCCAAAAAATTCCAACATCCGGGGCCCTGGGCGCGAAGCAGGGCCAGTATCTCCCGGCCCAACCCTCCCCCGCCGTAGATCACCACGTCGCGCACGACCTACTCCCCCTCCCTCGCCGCGTAAATAGCTCGAACCGAGTGCCCCCCGTCCAGGGTAAAGGTCTGCCCCGTGATCCACCGCGCCTTTTCCGAGAGAAGGTAGGCGATGAAGTTAGCGGCGTCCTCCGGTTCCCCCAGCCCCAAAGGGTACTCCGCCAGCAGAGATTTTTTCTGCCCCTCGCTCATCTTTTCGATGAATTGCCGGCTCATGCCGGTTCTCACCGTTCCCAGAATCAGGGCGTTCAAGCGAATTTTTTTCACCGCCAGCTCCGAGGCCGCGGCGGGGACGAAGCCCTCCAAAGCCCCCTTGCTGGCCCCGTAGAGGGCCGTTCCCAGAGCGCCCTCGTGGGCGGCCAGGGAAGAAAGCAGGACAAAGGAGGCCCCCTTTGGGTTATAGGCTCCCTTCTTGGCAAAGAGCCGGGTCAACTCGAAGGCGGCGAAGGCGTTAAGGCGGAAAATCTCCTCCGCCAGGGCAAATTTGGACTGCGTCAGGGGCAGGGTCTTTTGCATTCCAGCGGAGTAGAGCATCCCCGACAGGCCGCCGGTGAGGTTCACCACCTCCACGGAGTAGCCTTCCAAATCCTCTGTCCGCGAGAAGTCGATCGGGACGATCTTCACCCGGTTTTCACTGGCATCCGCAAACTCCGAACGAAGCGCATCGGCGCCGCGGGCGGAAACCACCACCGAACAGCCTTCCTCCAGCAGCAGGCGGGCCGCCGCCCTCCCGATTCCCCGTGACGCCCCGGCCACAAGAACCCAGCATCCCATGTCTCTCAGCTCCCTTTTCGCGCGAAAGCCAAAATGTCCCGCACCGATTTTACCTCGGCTATTTTTTCGAGCGGAATTTCATACCCGGCCTCGTCCAGCGCCATGACCATCTGAAGCGTCTTCAGGGAATCCCAGCCCGCCACGTTCTCGGCCGCGCTGTCCTTGGAAACGGGCATTCCCAGAACCTCAGACACGATTTCAATTATCCGCGCACCATGCCCTTCATTTTCCATTCCATTCATTCCTCATTCCGTCCTGATTCCGTATTTAAAGAGGTTTCCGGCTGTTTTTTCGCGTTTTTCGCCCCTCAGCTCGCGGGAGCCCAGGCGAAGCCCCCGGAACACGTCCAGACCCCCGCCCCTGATGGCGTGCCACGTAAAGTACAGCAGATAAAAAGTTTTGCAGGAAAGCCGTGCGAGGTGATAACGAAAGAAACCGCGGCTGCCGTGGACCTCTTCGCAAAAAAGGCCGATGTTGAACCACCGCGCGGCGAAAAGGTGCCGGGTGTCCGTCCGTCCCCCTGGAGCGTGGTGATGGGCGTACCCTCCCTTAAGGCTGTTGACGATCCGCCGTTTTAAGTTGTGTTTCAGGTGAAAGGAAAAGGCCTGATCCTCGTAAGCGGCGTAACCGCCGAAACGCTGAAACTCCTCCGGGAAAAAAACCCCCAGCTTCGTAAAAACCTCCATTCGGAAAGCCATGCCGCCGCCTCTGGTCCAGTCCACCTCCGTACCCCTCTCCTCAGGAAGCGCCAGGTAAAAGTACAGGCACGGCAGAACCACCCCCCGGCCGCGGACCCGGAGCAAACGGCGGCAAGCCCAGAGGGATAGGCGGCGGAAGCGAGAAGGCGCGTAGGGATTATGGGTGAAGGGAAGGCTGACGCCCCAGACCTCTGAGTCTCGAAAACTGTCGCGAACGCCTTCCAGGGCGTCGGGAGACAGCTCCGAGTCGTCGTCGATGAAGAGAGCCCAGCGCGTCTCCGGCCAGTTTTTTTGAACGAACAGAACCGCGTCGTTACGCTGGGACGAGGAACCGGGGCGGGGGGCTTTTTCGTAATGAAGCTCGAAAGACCACCCTCCGTCTTCTGCGGCTTTTCGGGAGTCGTCGTCCTCACTGGCGTCCCACACCAGGCAGGCGAAGTCCCGGAACTCCGACCGCTCCAGGCTGGGAAGGGCGACGGCCCGAAGCGCCCCGGCCCGGTTCTTCGTGGGGATGATCACGGCAATGGAGGGTTCTGTCATGTTACCGCCTTCTCTGAAACGCCTTTGAGTAAAGGTCCTCGATGGTTTGGCACGCGGTGAAGTCGTCGACGGAGAGCGCCGCCCTGTACCGCTCTTCCATGAAGGTCAAAAGGGCGAAACCCACCAGGGAGGACCAGAAATCAGCTGCTTCTCGGAAGTCACTTTCGAGGGAAAGTCCCTTGGGGTCAGCCTCAATGACCTCCGCAACCTCCGCGATAAACTGTCGTTCGTCCGCGTTTATTTCCATCTTATCACCCATTTTCTGACACGTCTTCCTTTCGATACTCATCGATACTCATCGATACTCAATGACGCCAGGGCAGGGGCAGGGACCCAAGGTCATCAAAGCCGCCGAGACAGATAAACCCGCGCCGAAACCCGCGGTCAGAACCCTGTGGGACTGAGCCGTCACCTTTTCCCTCAGCTCCGAGCATATCGTGACCGGGATCGTCGCTGAACTGGAGTTTCCGTAACGGTCCAGGCTGACGGGCATCTTCTCCTGGGGGAAGCCCAGTTTTTTCGCCACCTGCTTCATCATGTACAGGTTCGCCTGGTGCAGCAGCAGCAGGTCGAAATCCTCCGGCGGGACCTCATGTCTTTTCATTAGTGAGGTGAGGCACTCCGGCACGCTGCGCACCACGAAATTGAACACGGCCATGCCGTCCATGCGGATGTCGATGGGCCGCCTGACCCCGCCATCAGGCCATGTTCTGTACTCAAGTGACCGGTCGTTGAAGGGATGGCGTGACCTTCCCTCGGGGATGAGCAGGGCGTCGGCCTGGGAACCGTCCGTCAGGAATCCAAAGTGCCATTGTTCCCGACCTCCTGGCGCCAGCAGCGTGGCGGTTCCCGCGTCGCCGAACAGGAGGGCGGTGCCGCGATCGCGGGGGGACGTGGAGCGGCTGTGGTCCTCGCCCGCAAGGAGCAGGACGGGGCCCTGGAGCGACTGAGCCATCAGAGAGCCCAGCCACAGGCCGTAGACGTAGCCCGAACAGGCCAGTGACGTGTCAACGGCCGCGCAGCTTGACGAAAGCCCCAGCAGATGAGCCGCGCGGGAGGCGTTGTTGGGCATGTCGTGGTCGGGCGTCTGGGTCACGAAAAGCACCCCGCCGATATCGGACGGCGCTGTAAAGTGGTCTCTCAGCAGCGTCCGCGCCGCCAGCACGGAGAGGTCCAAGGCGGTGACGCCGGGCGGGCAGACCCTCCGTGTCCGCACCCCCGTGGCCTTAATGGCGTTTTCGATGCCGTTACCGAAAAGTTCCGCTCCCGCCGTCAGGTTATCCACGGCGTTGGCCGGCACACAGGCACAAACCCCTCCGAACCCTATTCCCTCTATCGTGGCATATCTCATAAGATCGCTTCCTAACTGGCTGTTTTCTTCCCCTCAGGGACGGAGGCGTATAGTTTCTTCCTCTTCTGTACAATATTATAAGCTGGGTTGGCGTCTTTGATGATTTCCGCAAGCACCTCTGGGTCGTCTGGTAAATGATAGGTGCAGATCGCCAGTTTGGGGGCGGATTTTTTCAGCGTCTCCCTCGCGCCCTCAAGCATACAGCGTTCGTGCCCCTCAATGTCGGCCTTAATGAAGTCCACCCGGGGCAGGGCGTTGTCCTTGACGAAGGCGTCCACCGTCGTGACCTCGATGGTCTTGCCGTCGAAACCCGGCAGCGCCTCCGCGGCAATGACGGCGTTTTCGGTCGAACGGTTGACGTCGCGGGTAAAGGCCGCGGCCCTTTCCACGCTGCCCAGGCCCTTTTTCACGGGATGTATGTTCCCGTTGAGCCTCGCGGTTTCGAGAAGGCGGCCGTAAATCCCGTCGAAAGGCTCGAAGGCGTAGGCAACGGCCCCTTTGGCCGAGGCGTAGGCGGCGAAGTCCCCCACCCAGCTTCCCGCGTCCAGAACCACATCCCCCGCTTCCACCACGACATTAACGCGGTCGTTGCAAAAACCGTAGGGGCCTTCATTGAGGAGGTCGAAATAGGAACTCGTCTCCGCCTCACCGTAACGATCCTCACGGCACATGTAAACGAAAAAAGTATCTTCGAAAACATATCGTAATAAGAGGCTTTCATTGACGTCGTCAAGCCGAGGCAGCCGGACTTCTTTAAACACATAGGTTTCGCCCCTCAGGTATTTTCGTTTCAGTCGGTTTTGAAGGGCCTTAAGGTGCATCTGAGGGTTTCTGCCCGTCAAAAGCGCCGCCGCGCAGTCGGCGCAGAGAAGCAAAAACTCCCACGGCGTGTCTAATCCCAGCCGCAGCCTTCGAATTCTGCGGCAGGCCAATTCCTGTACAACTTTTGGACTCATGCGGCATCCTCCCGTTCTCCGAACACGCCTAGACGATAAACGGGCCCAAGACAATAACCCATCTTGAACCCGTTTTTTCATTGCAAGACAACTCCTATTATACGCTTATCTCACTGCCTTGGCATCGTGCTCCACGTCCACGCCTCTCCGTCCCTGCTGCGGACGGTGACGTTGTTTGGGTTGACGCCGCTGCCGAACCTCAAAATCCCCATTCCGTCTCCAGGCTGATGAGTTTCATTGTAGTAGTATACCATATCGTATCCATCACCAAGATTCCACACACGGGTTCTGCCCAAGATTCGCCGCTATTACACGCTTTTCTCTGTTCGCTTTGCTTTTTCTTTACTAATTCCTCGGAATGGCTCTTTGTTTTAATACCGTTCCATCCGCGAAATGCACTTCGTCTATCTCATAATACACGTGCCTGTTCATCCTTTGGAACGTTATGCTGCCGCTGCCGTCTTTCATCGCGAATATTACGTGCTCGCCGCTGTTGCGCACCTCTATGTCTGCTAGCGAGATCCCGGGGCCGAACTGCAATATTCCTATTCCATCATTCGGCTGATGCCACTGGTAATAATAGTCCACACGGTCACTGCCGTCACCGCGATTGTAGACGAACGTGTTTTTTCCGCCGCCGCCGCTATCGCTCCAATCCTTAATGTAGTCGTCGCCTGGTCCGGGGATATATTTCTCGTCACCTGGGCCTCCGTATAGAGCGTCCTGGCCCCCAAGACCGTACACCGTCACCTTGTCTCCGGCCCAGCTCAATGTGTGAAGCGTGTCGTTACCCTCAGTTCCACGGACTACCTTGCGCGTCAATATTTCGCCCCATTCCCATACAGTTCCGTCGGCAAAGCTGATTCTGTCTAGGCAATAGTTGATATCACCCCGGTTCGCTCTCTGGAACGTTATACTGCCGCTGCCGTCCAGTAACGCAAATACCACGTGTTCTCCAACGTTGCGGACTTCTATGTCCTCCGGTTTGATTCCTGTTCCGAAACGCAGTTCTCCTATTCCATCCCCTGGCTGGTGCCCGTAGTAATAGTAGTCAACACGGTCGTGACCGTCTCCCTTGTTCCACACGAAGACGTTATTGCCGCCGCCACCGCTATCGCTCCAATCTTTTACGTAATCGTCGTCAGGTCCTGGCACAAAAATATCCGAACCGCGCGATCCGTGTATAATGTCGTTTCCGCCCAAACCGTAGACCGTTACAGTCTCGCCAGGGAAGCTCGACGCGTAAAGCGTTTCTGCCGCGTCGGTTCCACGGACCACCTTTTTACCTACTATTTCGCTCCATCGCCAAACTGTGCCATCCCCAAAGCGGATTTCATCCAGGCAGTAGTTGATATCTCCGCGATTAGCCCTTTGGAACGTTATACTGCCGCTGCCGTCCAGCAACGCGAAAATCACGTGCTCTCCGCTATTGCGAATCTCTATGTCTTCAGGCGCTATTCCGGCTCCAAACCTCAATACTCCTATGCCATCTCCCGGCTGATGCCCGTAGTAGTAATAATCCACACGGTCATTGCCGTCTCCATAGTTGTATACAAACGTGTTCTTTCCGCCGCCGCCGCTGTCGCTCCAGTCCTTGACGTAGTCGTCGTCAATTCCTGGTACAAAAACGTCGTCTCCTCGCGAGCCGTATACCAGGTCTCCTCCGTCCAAAGCGTAGGTAATAACGGTATAACCTATGCGGCTGTTGGTGTTGATTGTGTCGTTTTGGCTTGTGCCCCATATGACGATCTGCGGGTTATCGACAAGAAATTCTATCTCGCTTTTTCTTATTTCTGAACCGTCGTGGAACACTATTTTAGTCAGCTTGTTCTTCTCAGCCAGAAACCAGTCCTCAACGGTAACGCTGCCTGCTTCATCGCCGTTGGTGTCCAATACCTGTATTACGAGGTCGTTTCCCTCACGTATAAAGAACAGGTCTTCTTTCCAAATACCAGGCCCGAAGTGCAGCTCGTTTTCGTCGCCTTCCGCCACGTCCAAGAGGGTTATCACGTCTTGCCCTCCGCCTAGGTTGTAGACAAAGACGTTGTCCCCGTTCGAAATCCTTATCTCGTCGTCTCCATCACCGCCGACGATGACTGTGCCGCCGTCCGCCTCTCCATATGAGCCCCCAGGGAGAAGGATAACGACCTCCCTGCCTGGGTACTTCCTTTCGTAGTACTCCTGCTCGGTCTCCTCGCCGTTCTCCCGCGTTACCGTGACGGTGCAGGCCGCCGTGTGGCTTCCGTCCTCCGTCGTCACCGTGATGACGGCCGTGCCCTCGCTTACCGCCGTCACCGCTCCGCTGGCGTCTGCTGCGGCTACCGCCGCGTTCGAGGTGCTCCAGGTGACGTTCTTGTTCGCCGCGTTTTCCGGCAGCACCGCCGCCGTCAGTCTGGCCGTTTCCCCTTCTTTCAGCGACAGCGTTGCCGGTGACACCTGAACCCCCGTCACGCTCACGGCGGCGCTTTCGACCGTCACAACGCAGACCGCCGTGTAACCGCCGTCAAGGGTTGCCGCCGTGATTGCAGCTGTCCCCACCCCGGCCGCCGTCACCAATCCACCCTCGCTCACCGCGGCGCTGGCGCCGTTCGACGTGCTCCAGGTGACGTCCTGGCTCGTGGCGTCGGAAGGGACTATTACGGCGCTCAGCTGCAGCGTTCCGCCGACCGTCAAGTTCGCGGCGCTCTGTGAAAGGGACACTCCCGTCACCCCCACGAACGGAACCGCGGCCAGCGCCTCAATCTCTTCCGTGGTCAGCTCTGAGCCGTCGTCGAACACGATCTTCTTCAGCTTGTTCTTCTCCGCCAGGTACCAGTCCGCGGCAACGATACTGCCCATTTCCTCTTTCTGTTCGTCCAGGACGGAAATAATCAGGTCGTCGTTGACGTGCGTGAAGAGCAAATCGTCCAAGGTTATCCCAGGGCCGAAGTGCAGTTCGTCCTGGTCGTTTTCGCCGGCATCGGCGTTGGATAGGATATCGTGGCCGGAATCCCGGTTGTAGACGTAAATGTCGCTGCCTAACCCTCCTTGGAGCCAGTCGTTTCCTTCCCCGGAAACCAGTACGTCGTCCCCGTCCGTGCCCTCGACTCTGCTATCCGCGTCAGGTGCGATGATGACGTTTCTGCCGGGGTATTTGGTCTCGTAGTACCGTTGTTTCTCGTCTTCGCCGCCCCCTGACTCCTTCGTCACCGTAACGGTGCAGACCGACGTCTTGCCGCCCTCCGCCGTGGCGGTGATGGCAGCCGTGCCCTCGGCGTGAGCCGTGACCGTCCCGTTGACCACTGTGACTACCGCGGCGTTGGACGTGGTCCAGGTCACATGCTGGTTTGTTGCGTCAGTAGGGGAAAAGATAACGGTGAGCGTACCCTGTTCGTTTTCTTTCAGGCTGAGGGAGTCAGGGTTCACCAGAATGCCCGTGACCGGTATAGAGGACTCCTTGACCATGATCAGGCTTTGAGCGGTGAATCCGCCGTCCTCGGTTGTGACGGTGATCGCGGCCGTGCCGGCGGAGACCCCCGTGACCTTACCCGTGGAGCTGACCGCGGCGATACTGTTGTCCGATGTGGTCCAGGTCACGTCCTTGCTTGTCGCGTCGCCTGGAATGAGCGCGGCAAACAGCTGCAGTTCACCGCCCGCCGTTAGGTTCGCCAAGGTTGGAACAAGGGTCACGCCCGTTACGGCGATGGGGTTGGAGGGATCGGTGATGACCGTACTCCCGTCGATGTTTCTCTCTCCGCTGACCGACATGGCGACAAAGATGTTTTTGTCCAGGTACCCCGCCGCGTTGTCGATACGAACCCGCCAGGTACCTCCGACGTTGTCTTCCGCGTTTACGGGGAAGGCTATTGTTTTGCCTTCAGTTCTGCGGGTCTGGAAAACGCGCCCCGACGAATCAAGCAGAGAGGCCGTCCACGCGCGGCTTGCCATGTAATTGGGCGGGATAGTGCTGTAGTCCACTTTACCCAAAACCGCTTCGCCGATGGTGGCGACGATGGTGACGTCCGCGCTGGCCGTCAGCTCGAAAGGCAGTCCCAGGGTTTTGCCTTTATCAACGGTGGTGTTTTCCCGCGCCAGGATAACCGAGTTGTCGAAACCAGCCGCGTTAGCCGCGCGGACGTTTTCGGCGTTGGCGATGGGTTTTGACATGAACCAGCTTGAGAACTCGCGTACCGCTGGCATCTGAGCTTCCGTCAGACCGTATGGCACGCCGTCCAAGTTTGCGGGGATGGGGAAACTGCTGTAGTAGACCATGCCCTTGCCGAGCGGGAAGGAGACGGCGGCAGGATAGCGCATCCGTGTGCCGTCGCTGAGCACGATCTCCGCCGCCGCGAGGGGTGTCGCGCTGCCAATGCTTTTGAACACGGGGCCGCCTGAGCCATCCTCGTAGGGCATGAAGGGGATGGTTAACTCATCGACGCCGACGTTTTCGCGCAGCGCGCCGTGCAAGAGAATTTTGTTCAGACCGGCGTCGCCGTAGTAGACGGGAACCTGAGCTTTTGTGAAGAACTGAAGTCCTACCCCGGCGGCGCTGCCCAGGCTTTGCACGAAGAGGTTGGAGTCCGCCGTGATGTAAATAGTTCCTCCGTCCATAACGAACTGCTTGATCTTGCGGTAGAGCGGGTCCAGCCAAGGCTGGGAAGTGAAGTACCCATAGTTCAGCGGGTCCATGTAGAGCGCGGAAAGGCCGGTGAAATCCCACTCCGCGGCGTTTTTGGGGGAGTTGAACGGGAGAGGATAGTTAAATTGCGAGCCGATACCGTTTTCAATGCCTTGAGCAGAACCCATGATATGGGCCGTGTCCAAAATAATATTTCCCCAATACTTATTGCCAACAGAACCTTCTTTCACTGTAATCAATGTCCCTTCATCCTCAGACACCACAGTAGAAATAGATTCGCCCACAGAACGATAATCAGAATCCACTAAACTCAAATACGTTCCCATTGAACCTTTTCTCATACGTGAAGATTCCGCGGTTATGTTATGAATTGTACTATTAGAGGGGAGAAGAAACGCAAAAATTCCCCTTTCATCAATTGGGACATTGAAACTTTCTTTAGATAAGGAGTCTTTTGAGGTATATTCTACTGTAAGGCTGCCATTTGCAAGGACAGTTCCTCCGAAATAAGTCCGTCCGCTGACAGGTTCTCCTTTTTTGTCAGGAAAAATATTATATACAACACCTCCCACGTCCCAAAACTGCTCTCCTATTTCTTCATTTGTAATGTCGTACCAACCATCTTGAGATAAACCATGTCCAAAAAGCACATGGTATAAAACTTTTGATTTATCTTTTTTATCATATCCATAACCATCTACAATAACTGAATGAGTTGCTAACCTAGCGGAATACTGGGCATCACTTTCAATAATATCTACAATAACAGGCATTTTTCTGTCTAAATTCGGATTAACATACTTCTGAAAATCAGTTTTAGTTAGATTTCTTAGTCCTGAAAGTTTAGATATTGCCTATGTCCCGTAATATTCAGCGTTGCGGTAGTGAAATACATCTTTCAATGTCGGTGCAATAACATCAGGCTTAACTGAAGTTTTAGTCGCTTCAACATCATTACTTAATACATACGTAGATCGCGTAGCACAGCCGATATCTCGAAGAAATATTGCCATTTCATGTTGTTGTTCAAGCTTATCTCCTGATAAATCCAAATCAAGTGAAGCATTTAAAGGTAAAAATCCCTCCTCGTTTAAAAGACTGCTAAATAACACCTCATCTTTCATTTTGCTCCAATCGTAAAAGCCTCTCTCTCCAGTTCCACCTACTATCTGTTCTGCACGAAGAGTCTTACTAGAGGACAAAGTATCCTCTATCATGATTGTGAACGTTCTAGCTCCTGGCATTGCGCTGTCAGGCAATTTCTCAGCAGAGGGATAGCGATGTGTATACATAATTTGCCCCATAGCGAGATTGACACACCCTAC
>JAITGX010000026.1 GCA_031280275.1 Synergistaceae bacterium | reverse complement strand
CGACACTCTGGCGGAGTTGGTGCGCGGACGGGGCATGGGGCTTCTGCTGGTGACTCACGACCTGCCCTTGGCCGCCGGGCTCTGCGGCTCGCTGGCTGTGATGAAGGACGGGGAGATCGTGGAAAACGGCCCCTCACGGCGGTTGATCGACGCCCCGGAGCACGCCTACACCCGGCGGCTTATCGAGGCCATCCGGGTCATGGAGTACGGCACCCCGTGAGCGGGAGGCTGATCATATCGGGGTTCCGCTCCTCCAGCTCCCGCAGTGCGGCGTCAAAGTGCCCCTGGGTCACGTAGAATCCATCGGCGCTTTGAACTTGCGAAAAACGCTCGCGAAGCGCCAGCATGGCGGCTTTGCGGCACACGGAGGCGATGTCCGCGCCGCTGCGCCCCTTGGTCAGGCGCGCCAGTTCCTGGACATCCACACCGGGCGCCAGGGGCTTTTTACGCAGCTCAACGCTGAAGATCGCCTCGCGCTCGGCTTGGTCAGGCAGGGGCAGCTCCAGAACCAGGTCGAAGCGCCCCGCGGCTAAAAGCGCCGGGTCCACCAGGTCAATTCGGTTGGTGGTGGCCAGCACCACTACGCCGGTCAGTTCTTCGATACCGCTCATCTCCGCCAGAAACTGCCCAATAACCCGCTCCGTGAAGGCCGCCGCGCCGCCCGTGTCCCGCCCGCGCACGGGCACCAGGGTCTCGATCTCGTCAAAGTAGAGAATCGAAGGCGCCGCCTGCTTGGCCGTGCGAAACACCTCGCGGATGGCACGCTCCGACTCGCCCACATACTTCGACATCAGCGACGGGCCCTTCACCGAGATGAAATTGATCCCGCTTTCCTTGGCCAGAGCCTTAGTCAGGAGCGTCTTCCCTGTGCCCGATGGCCCGTGCAGCAAAATCCCCTTGGGCGGCCGAATAGCGTAACGTTCGAAGAGTTCCGGCCTCTGCAGGGGCCACTGGACGGCGTTGAAAAGTTCTTCCTTTATGTTGTCTAACCCACCCACGTCCTCCCAGGTCACATCCGGGATTTCCACGAATACCTCGCGTATGGCTGAGGGCTCTATTTCCATCAAGGCGGACATGAAGTGGCTCATTTTCACCTCCAGGGCCGCGATTTTCTCGTAGGGTATCTCCTGGGTCTGGAGGTTGACGTGAGGCAGAACGTCACGCACGCAGGCCATAGCCGCCTCCTTAGCCAGAGCTTCCAGGTCCGCGCCCACGAAACCGTGGGAAAGGTCCGCCACGCGCCGCAGGTCGACGGCGTCCGACTCCTGGGCTAGAGGCATTCCCCGCGTGTGGATTAGGAGACTTTCGTGCCGTCCCTTGCGGTCGGGGATGGGAATGGAGATCTCGCGGTCGAAGCGCCCCGGACGGCGCAGGGCCGGGTCCAGGGAGTTGGGAATGTTCGTCGCGCCGATAACCACGATCTGCCCGCGGGACTCCAAGCCGTCCATCAGGGCCAGGAGCTGTGCCACCACGCGGCGCTCCACCTGCTTTTCTCCGCTCATGTCCTCGCGCTTGGGGGCTATGGCGTCGATCTCATCGATGAACACGATCGAGGGTGCACGGGACTGAGCCTCCTCGAAGATGTTGCGGAGGCGTTCCTCGCTCTCGCCGTAAAACTTCCCGATGATCTCCGGCCCCGATATGTGGGTGAACCAGGCGTCGGTCTCGTTGGCGACGGCGCGGGCGATGACCGTCTTGCCCGTGCCGGGGGGGCCGTAGAGCAGCACACCCTTGGGGGGCTGAATGCCCAGGCGCTCAAACACCTGGGGAAAGCGCAGGGGCAGCTCGATCATTTCGCGGATGTGGCGTATTTGAGAGTCCAGGCCTCCGATGTCCTCGTAGGAGATTTTTTTCGGCTGCGCGATTTTCGCGTTCTTTAAAATGTTTAGGTAGGTAGCCTTGCTGACCACCACGGCTCCTTCCGGCGTGGTTTCCGTCACGCGGAAGTCGCAGAGCCGCGTCCCAAAGAGGTTAAGCCGCACCCGATCGCCCGCCATGAGAGGCATTCCCTCCAGCAGGGACAGGATATAAGGCGCGTCGCGTTCCTTGTCCGTCGGGGTGGTGGAGGTGAGAGGCTGCAGGGTAACGCTTCCGGCGAAGTGGTGTTCCGCGCGTTTGACCGTGACCGTGTCGTCCAGGAGGACGGCGGCGTTCTCGCGGATCAGTCCGTCGATCTGGAGGAAGCGCTCCCCGGAGTTCTCCGCGTCGGAGGGGTCCATGACCCGAACGCGGGCGGTGGTGGTCTTCTTTCCCACGATCTCGACGATTTCCCCTTCGGACAGCCCCAGCACCGCCATATCAGCGGAATCCATCCGCGCCATGCCCTTGTGCGCGTCGCCTGGGTCGGCCTCTTTCACTTTGAACATACCTAACGCCCCCTTTATGAATTGCCTTTCATTATAGTCCGCATTTCGCAGTTCACTAAAAAGGCAGGGGGGATTTTTCTTCCATAGCAGATTCCTCTAAAATTTGAGGAAACGCTGATTAACTTCGTTCTTCAAGACAGTATTCGTTCTTCAAGACAGTAGAGGGTAATAGGGCTCAATTTTTATCCTCAGTACTCAAAATCATGCCTTTTTTAAGCTTTATTCCCTCTTCTTATACCTAGGTAAATAACGCAAAGCCAGTTATTGCAATAATTCAAGGTAGGCTCATGTGTTTACCCTGTATTTGTCCTCAGGACAAAGGCATCAAACGGCAGCAAGCAACTGGAGGATATAATCGTCGTTCCAGCAGTTTCGGCATATCAGGCAAAGCAATGGTTGAGCCGTCGACGGCAGGCACGTGGCAGCCGCAGAGAAGCCTGACTTCATGTTCTCCGCAATATCGCATTTCGACAACAGCCTGGAACATTTTCTCGAATGGAGAATGGTCGAAATGGCTGCGGGCCTTGCTCAAAGCCTGCTGACTTATAGAACTCCCGTCGGCGGGGTCAATTCTGAAAAAGCGGTTCAAAGCTGATTGAGTGCTTGTATTGATGCCCTTGAGGATGAAGAGGATATCGTATAGATTAAGCATCTGCAGCACTCCAATCCTGAAGGATATACCTTGTGAGGGTATTCTTTTGATTGCAGCATTGTGAGATTTTCTCAATAATGTATTTGCCTTATTTTTACATATTCAATCAGCCTATTCTCAGTCTTGATATGTCTTTAGTTATTAAGTTGTTGACATTGAATAACTATCTGCATTCGACGGCGGTAAGTGATGCGGCAATATATAAAACAAATGACAATAAAGCTTCCAATGTATCTGGGCACACCCCAGGCATAAAAAAGCCCTCGTCATTTGCAGATAAAAAATTACAGGATTTTTTTGATTCTGTCAACCCTCAAAACACGAATGTCTGTCAGCAGAATCAACAAGAAGGAAACGCGCGAGGCTTCAGCAGGGACGCGGAAACTGTCTTGGGAAATCTTCAAGTCCGGCGGCCGCTCGGCCATACTTCACGAGATGGGGCACATATTCCTGGAGCCGCGCCGCCGTATGTCCCGGCCCCCGGATTTGCCGGGGACCCAGGCACGGTCTTTACACGTACTCCAACGGAGCTTCCTCGCCGGTCAAAACCCGAAGAGCGCCTTCGGCCAGGGCTTGCATTTCGTCCTCGCCGGG
>JAITGX010000140.1 GCA_031280275.1 Synergistaceae bacterium | reverse complement strand
GTGGGAGTACGTCAATCGTACAAGGAGGCGTCTCCCCGACCAGCGGCTTTCGCAATGTCCAGGGCCGTGCGGCCTTCCTTGTCCTTGGCGGTCACGTCCGCTCCGGCCTCGCGCAGGAGGTGAACCGTCTCGGCGTCAACGCCCCTCCTGGCCGCCATCATAAGCGGGGTTCCGCCGTCGTCCCTGGCGGCGTTCACGTTGGCCCCGGAGTTCAGCAGCAGCTTCACGGTCTTGGCTCCAGCGCCCGCCGCCATCGCGTAGTGCAGCGCCGTCTGCCCTCTGGTACTGGCGGCGTTCACGTCAGCCCCCGCCTCGATCAGGAGCCGGGCGTTTTCCGACTCCTCCGACGTTCCCACGGCGTACATCAAAGCCGTGGCCCCGCCCGCGTTTTTCACGTTCACGTCCGCCCCCGCCTTCAGCAGCGCCGTGATAACCTCCGTGCCCCGGTCCTCAAAACAGGCCGCCATCAAGGGCGTTGTCCCGTCTTTGTTGGACAGGTTGACGTCCGCGCGCAGATGGATCAGTTCGAGGACCACGGCGGGGTTGGGATTGATGAAAACAGAGGAGAGCAGAGGCGTGGTCTGGCTCGTTCCTCTGTCGTTCAGTTTGGCGCCAGCCTTCACTAACTCCGTGATAATGGCTGGGTTCACGTTTCTTTCTGCGGCTGCCATTAACGGGTTCAGTCCGTTCTTGTTCTGGACGTTCACGTCGGCTTTCGCCTCTACCAGCACCCGAATCATCTCGGGGTCGCGGTTCGCGGCCGCCGCCAGAATAAGAGCCGTGTTCCCCTCGTCATCCCGCTTGTCAACCTCCGCGCCGCCCTTGAGGAGGTCGCGCATTTGCAGGGGCGTTCCCTCCTCAGCCGTCGCGAAGAATATGGCGGTCACGCTGTCCCTGGGCAAGGAGACCCTCTGTTCGGGCTGTACGCCCCAGACGCTGGCGTAAAGCGGCGACGCCCCCAAGCAGCAAGTCAGCGCTGTTACCCATAAAAACCATTTCCCCTTCACCGCGAACACCTCCAAATTTTTATTGCGTGAGCTGAAATGCCGCCCTGAGAACGTGAGAGGCCAGGACGGAGGTCGTCACGGCGCCGACGCCGCCGGGCACGGGGGAGATCATGGCGACGCGGGGGGCGACGGCTTCGTAGTCCACGTCGCCGCAGAGATTGCCGTTCTCGTCCACGTTGATGCCCACGTCGAGGACGATGCTTTTCTCCGACACGAAGGCAGGGCTCAACATCTTGGCCTTGCCCGCCGCCGCCACGACCACGTCTGCCCCGCGGCATATCTCAGCGGTGTTACGGGTCTTGGTGTGGCAGATAGTGACGGTGGCGTCACGCTTCAGCAGCAGCATGGACAGCGGGCGTCCCACCACCATGCTGCGTCCCACAATGCTCACGCTCTTTCCCGCCAGCTCCACTCCCGCCAGCATCTCCACAACGGCGGCTGGCGTGCACGGAGCGAAGCCGTCCGGCTCTCCCGCGAACACCCTCGCGGCGTTGACGGGGTTCATCCCATCCACGTCCTTCAAGGGGTTAATGGAGCGGCGCACCGCGTCCTCGTCCAGGCGCTTCGGCAGGGGACGGAACAGCAAAATCCCATGCACCTCCGCTGAGGCGTCGATCTTCGTGAACTCCGAAAAAAATGTCTCCTTGTCCACGTCCTCAGGAAACTCGTACACTTGCGCCGCGATACCCAGTCCCTTGAAACGCGCCAACGCGCCGCGCTCGTAGAAGAGGTCGTCCGGGCGCGCCCCAACGCGGACAATGCTCAGTTTGGGCTCGATGCCCCTTCGCCTCAGCCTGGCCGCTTCCTCCGCGATGGACTCCTTCATCCGCGCGGCGGTCTCCGCGCCCTTCATAACGACGGTCATTTCTGTTTCCTCCCTGTTAAATAAACGAGCCAGTAGACGAACCCGACGAAGAACCCACCGCCCACGACGTTGCCGAGGGTCACGGGAAGGAGGCTGGTCAGGAAGGAACCCCAGCTCAGGGACGCGATGGACTCGGGCGCGGCGCCCATGGCGGCCGCCCGCTCGACGAAGAGAGGTGTATCCTTCGCCAGGATGCCCGCCGGGATGTAGTACATGTTTGCGACGCAGTGCTCAAAGCCAGAGGAGACGAAAAGCCAGATGGGAAAGAAGATGGCCAGCACCTTCCCCGCTATGTCGCGGGCTGCCGCCGCGGCCCATACCGCCGCGCACACCAGCCAGTTGCAGAGAAGACCCATGAGGAAGGATCCCAAAAAGGGAAGCTCCGCCTTGTACGCGGCCTGCCGCAAGGTGAAGCCGCCCAGCAGTCCTCCTGAAAATTCCAGTTGGCCCGATTGGCTGATGAGGCAGGCGAGAAAAACGGAGCCGAAAAAGTTCCCGACGTAAACAAGTATCCAATTCCTCAACATGGAGAGAAGGGAGATTTTCCCCTCGACCCAGGCAATGACCATCAGGCAGTTGCCCGTGAACAGCTCCCCGCCCGCGATGAGGATCAACATTAGCGCCGTGGAGAAAAGCGCCCCCGATAGGGCCTTGCTTAACCCCACCGACTCGATGGTGTGGACCGCCGAGTTCGTCCCTGCGGAGGCGAACGCCACAAAAGCCCCCGCCGCAAAACCCAAAATTACCTGATTGACGGCGGAAAGCCCGGCCTTTTTCTGTCCCGTCTCCACAAAGCCCTCCGCAATCTCCGGCGGGGTTAAAAACTCCATGTCAGCTTCCCTTCCGCACCTGCACGGCCACCATACCCGATCGCCCAAAGACCTTCGACATCTCCACGTCTACGGCCGCCGCGCCCCCACGGGAACGCGCCGCCACCTCGTTCAGCGTCGGGAAGCCCATCTCACCCTCCACGCAGCAGTCGAGAAAGCGCGTGAAAACGTCCGCCATGCTGCCGCCCTCCATCTCCGCGTGAACGGTGTGCACGTTCAGCCCCGGCTCCAATAGGTCTAGGTACCTGTCGTTGACGCCCTCGGCGTCCAGGCCCTCCGTGCCCCACAGCTCATCCAAGGTGGGCAGAGTTGTGGGAATCTGCAAGGTGCGGAACGTTACACCGTTCATGCGCGGGAAAAAGGGCACTCCCTCCCGCACGTCGCTGCAGTAGGCGAAACCCAGTTCGTCCTGCACGGTCAAGCTGTCGAAAGACGCCTGCCAACCCGGAGCAGCACAGCTTTTGGGGGACACTCCGACGACGCGGGAAAAAAGCTCCGTCGCCTTGGCGAACTCCGTGCGGATTTCCTCGCGGGTCATCTTCCGCAGACGGTCCTGCCACAGGACGTGGTCCCAACAGTGGACGCCGCAGTCGTGGCCCTCGGCGGCCGCGCGCTTCAAAATATCGGGATTTGACGCCACGATCATCGGGGCCCGCAGAAGCGTGCCGTACAGGAGCGTTTTCAGCCCGTAGGTGCTTGGGGCTTTGGTGCGTAACATTTTTAAGATAAAATCCTTTTGGAAAATACGGCGAATTGCCTTGCCGGAGTTGTCCGGTCCCATCGAAAAAAAGAACGAGGCTCTGATTTTCCGCTCGAGAAAAACGTCCAACAGACGAGGAACGCCCTCCAGATACCCCTTCAGCGTGTCTACGTCCACCTTGATAGCCAGCTCGCAGCTCATGGTCCAGCGGCCTCCCCCGTCAGCTCCGCGCCGACGAGCAGCCCCAGTTCATCTCCTTTCGTTTCTTCTTCGTCGCTCCACTGGCCTCGTTCGATGCGCAGCACGCCGTCCCCCGCAGCTACCTTCAGGGGTGAGGACGACGTGACGACGCCAGGTGCAGCGCTCCCCCCGCACGGGCGCGCCTCCCAAACAAACAGCTTTTTCCCGCGCCAAAAGGTAAAGGCCCCAGGGAAGGGGTGCGTGACGGCCCGCACCAGGTTGTGAATTTCCCCAGCCGTCTTTCGCCAGTCGATAAGCCCGTCCTCGGCCCGCCTGCGGCCAAAGTAGGTAGCCCGCGGCTCGTCCTGCTCCCGTCCCCGCGCCGTCCCCGTCAGAATGGAGGACAGACTGCGGCGCAGCATTCTCTGGGCCGCGGGGATCATTTTTTTGAAAACGTCGTGGGCCGTGTCGTTGGGGTCGATGGGAACAACCTCCTGGTCCACGATCCGCCCCTCGTCCACTCGCTCCACCATGTGGTGCAGCGTCACGCCCGTTTCCGTCTCCCCGTTGAGGACGGCCCAGTTGACGCAGGCGCGCCCCCGGTACCGGGGCAGGAGCGCCCCATGGATGTTGAAAGCTCCCAACGGCGCCAGCTCCAGAATCGAAACGGGAATCACCTTGCGGTACGAAAATGAGAAAATCAGGTCAGGCCGAAGAGCACGAATCAAGGCCGTCTCAGCCTCACCGAGTTTTTCCGGGGCGCGGACAAGAAGGCCGCCGCGCTCCGCCAGCTCCCGCACCGATCGAAACCACTTTTCCTCGGCGGGGTCGTCCTCGTGGGTGAACACCGCGGCCACGTCCACGCCCGCGGCCAACAGCTCCTCCAGGCAATCGCGCCCGATGGAGCTGTAGGCGAAAACCACAGCGCGTTTTTCTAAATGTTTTTTGTTTCCCATTTATTGCTGAGGTCTCCATTCGTATCGTAAATTTTCCGCACCACGTAGCGGGGGCGTTTGCGCACCTCCTGATAAATCCGCCCCACGTACTCCCCCTCGATGCCGATGCAGGAGATCGTAACCCCCATCAGCAGGAAAAGGATCGCCAGCAGCGTGAAAACGCCCTCCGCTTCCGGACCTACGAGAAGACGGCGGATGAACATAAACGCCGCGAAAAGGAAACTCAGGGCGGAAATGAAGATGCCCGCCATGGTCACGGCCTGAAGGGGCGCCAGGGAAAAGCCGGTCATCAGGTCGAAGTTCAGCCGAACTAGGCGGAACAGGCTGTACTTGGATTGCCCCTGCTCCCGTTCGCTGTGGGCAACCTCGATCTCCACTGGGTTTATCGCGAACTTCTGGGCCAGGGCCGGAATGAATGTCGTGGTCTCCGCCGATTCGTTGATGATGTCAATAACGTCACGCCGGTACGCCCGCAGCATACAGCCGTAATCGTGCAGGGATAAGCCCGTGAGCCGGTTGGTCAGCCGGTTAACGAGCCGTGAGGCCGTCACGCGAAAAAGGGAGTCCTGCCGGTTTTTCCGCACCGTCCCAACCACGTCGTGCCCCTCGTCCACGCACCGCACCATGCGGGGAATCTCCTCGGGCGGGTTTTGCAGGTCGGCGTCAAGAGTAACCATGACGTTCCCCCTCGCCAGGCTGAAGCCCGCCATGATCGCCATGTGCTGTCCAAAGTTGCCGTTGAAGTCAATAACCCGCATCGCGCCGGGGCGGCGCTCACGTGCCCGCAGCAAAAGCGGCAGCGTGGCGTCGCGGCTGCCGTCGTTGACGAATATGACCTCGTAAGGGCGCTCCAGTCCGTCGAGGGCCGGAAAAAGGCGCTCAAACAGACGAGGAAGGCTTTCTTCTTCGTTGAAAACCGGGACAATGACGGAAACCTCCGGCGTACTGTTCAGCGTTTCTTTCAATCAAGGTCCCTCTCCTTGTTCAGTAGAATAAAGTCGTTTCGTATTTTGTCCAACCATATTATAGTATTTTTTATAACGCTTTTCCTCAGCAATTGCTCCAATTCTCCCATCTTTTGCCCATTCACGGCGAGAAAAACCCGTTCTTCCCCTTCCCACAGGGCCTTGAGTTCCTTCTGTCCGATGAACCAGCGCGGGTCCCTCTCCTGGCGCGCGCCGAATTCCAGCTCTCCCACGGCGTCCGCCAAGACGATTCTCCGCTCCAGATAAAAACCCAACCCCTGCATGGTGTTCCCGTAGCCGACAACCACGTCCCCCGGCCGGAGACGCTCCCGAATCACCGCCGCCGGTTCCTTATAGGAAAGAAACCTCTCCTCCAGGGTGAACCCCCGCGCGAAGAGCAGCGCGTTAACGAAGGATAAAAGACAAAATGCCGCGGTCATTTTCGAGCGCGCTGCCGGCGGACTCTCAGCGAGCTTCCAGCCGTGGAGGGCGAGTACCCCCAGACTTGCCGAAGCCGGCAGGGTATAGGGATACAGCGCTAAAACGGGGATATCCATCATTAGGGGATAGATGATCCCCGCCGCCGCGAGAAACATCAGCAGGCCGCCGTTGAGGCGGGCAAAGCGCCGGGCGCCCGCATCATTCCCGTCCATGATGGATGCCAGGGCACGGCCGCCGAGTATCGCCAAGGGTGGCAGGCAGGGCACGATGTAGGGGATCAGTTTGGAGCTGGACAGCGAAAAAAAGAGAAAAGGAACGGCGAACCAAAGCCCCAAGAAAAGCCCGGAACGCTCCGGATCGCTGCGGCGCGGAAGCGCCCCGCCCAGCATGCCGGGCAGAAGCCCCGCCCAGGGAACCAGGGCCCCAGCCAGGATGGGGATAAAGTACCAGAACGGCTCGTAATGGTCGTGTATCCGGGTGGTATAGCGCAGAAAATGCTCCTGAACGAAAAAAAAGTGAAAAAAGTCGGCGTTGACCCAGCAGACCGCCAAGAACCAAGGCATGGCAAGGACGAAAAACAGCACGACGCCCGGCCGGTAGAGCGTGTGAGCGATCAGCCGCCACCGCCAGGTCAAGACCACGTACCAAAACACGATCCCACTCGGCAGAACCACCCCAATCAAACCCTTGGTGAGGGTCGCGAGGGCCATGCCTGAATAAAACAAAAGGAGATACCGCCGGTTCGTCCGCCCAAACCAGAACCCCGCCAGCGAGAGAGTGATGAAAAACGAGACCGTCATGTCCAGGATGTTGAGGCGGATAACGGCGAACCACAAAAGGCATGTCGAGAGAATTATCGAGGCACAGAGGGCCTCGCGCAGGCCGTAAATCCGCCGCGCCAGGACAAAGGCCACAAAAATCCCTCCCAAGCCGCAGAGAGCTGGGGTCAGGCGGGCGGCGAACTCGTTTTGTCCGAAGGCGGCGAAAGAAGCCGCCGTGAGCCAGTAGTGCAGAACGGGCTTCTCGAAGTACTTCACGTAGTTGAGCCTGGGGGTGACGTAGTCCCCCGTTTCCAGCATCTCGCGGGAAATCTCCGCGTAACGCCCTTCGTCGGGGTCCAGCAGACCCCAGCCGCCAAGCCCCCAGAGACCGGTCAGCAGCACCAGCGCCGCCGTCAGGAGGGACAAAATTTTCATGTTCATATTTGGGAAGAACAGGGGGTGAGCGTCATGCGAACCGCGTCGCGCAGGCCCACTTTCGGGGTCCAGCCCATAAGGTTTTTCATCTTTGCGATGGAAGGCACGCGGTTTTTCATGTCGTCATAGCCGTTGCGGTAGTACTTCTCGGCCGGGACGGACACAAAGCGGGCTTTCTCCGCTCGGGCCGCGTACGCGGGAATACCCTTCATCACGTCCACGACTATCTCCGCCAGCTCGCGGATGGAAGCATTATTGGCGGGGCTGCCGATGTTGAATATCTGCCCGTCCGCCCTGCCTCCCTCATTGCGGATCAGCGCCATCAGGGCGTCCGTGCCGTCCCCTATCCAGGTGAAGCTGCGGCGCTGCGTCCCGCCCGCCACCAGCGTGACCTCACCCTTTTCCAGCACGTCGTGGGCGATCTGCGTGATGGAGCGCGCCGTGCGGCTCCGGGCATCCTCTGGAGTGTCGAGTCTGGGTCCCACCCAGTTGAACGGGCGGAAGATCGTGTACTTCAAGCCCTTTTCTTGGCCGTAGGCCGTGATGATCCGGTCCATCATTTGCTTGCCGCAGCTGTATATCCAGCGCATCTTGCCCACGGAACCCACGATAAGGGGGCTTTCGTCCTCGTCCAGCACCTCGTCGCTGGTGAGTCCGTAAACCTCAGAGGTCGAGGGGAAGATCACCCGTTTGCCGTGCTTCACGCACATCCGCACGACCTTCAGGTTCTGTTCGAAGTCCAGCTCGAAGGTCCACAGGGGGTGACTGAGGTAGTAGGCGGGCTTGGCGATGCCCGCGAAGGGCAGCACCACGTTGCATGCCTCCACCTGTTCCTCCAGCCAGACGTCATCTTTGAAGATGTCCCCTTTTTTGAAGGTGAATCGCCGCGAGTCCGCGCCTTTTGCGATGTCCCTCGCGTTCCGGTCGTTTAGGTCGAACGCCGTAACGCCCCAGTCTGTGATATCCAAGATTTTCTCCGTCAAATGGCTTCCGATGAACCCGTCCGCCCCCAAAATTAACGCCCTCAAAGCCCGCACCCCTTCCATCTTGTTTCAAATCACATATTGACGCTCAAATTGACGCTCAAACAAAGGAGGGGCGCCTTTTTCCCCTAGTTGTCGAAGTGAACGACGTTGTAGCGTTTGTCGGGTTTCCAAAAGGCGCAGGCGTTGCGCCCCTCGGCCTTAGCGAAGTACAGGGCTTCATCGGCGAACTGCATGAGCTGCTTGGGCTTGTCCCCGTCTTCGGGACAGATGCTGATGCCCATGGAAGCGCTGATTCGCAGCTCATGGTTCTCGTAAAACACAGGTTTTTTCAAAGCCAGCATGGTGCGGCTCAACACCTTGGTGACGCCCTGCCACTCGTTTTTTCCAAAGGCCAAAGCCATCGCGAACTCGTCGCCGCCAAAGCGGGCTGCGATGTCGCTTTCCCGGATGTTCTGCTGCAGCCGCGCGGCGACCGCGACCAGGAGTGCGTCGCCCGCAGCGTGCCCATAGGTATCGTTGACGGGTTTGAACTTGTCCAAGTCCATCATGATGACAGCCACGTGCGAGCCGTTGCGTTTAGCGAACTCGACGCTGTTTTTTAGGTGATCATCGAAAAGAATTCTGTTCGGCAGGCTGGTCAAGGCGTCGTGGGTAGCGCGGTGCGAGTAGCTTTCCTCACGTTCCTTGCGTTCCTGAATGTCTGCCGTGACGCCGATGACGCGCGCGGGCTTGTGGGTGAGCGGGTTGCGGATGAGCATCCCCCGCGTCATGAACCAGCGGTACTGCCCATCAGCGCAGCGAAGTTTATGGTCAAGCTCAAAGGACGACGGCGGGTCTTCGGACATAAGGTTTTGTTGAATCTCCACGATTTTTCGGTCGTTTGGGTGAAATATCCTCGTCCACCCTCGCATATCGGGAAAGTCATCAGGCAGATAGCCCGTCAGCTCCAAGAGGCGCGGAGAGTAGTAGGGGGACTTGCTGAAGTCCAGATCTACCTCCCACAAGCCGTCACGGCTGCACTGCATGGCCAGCTGCCAGCGCTCCTCCTCGGCCATGAGGCGCTCCTGATTGGCCTTCAACTCGTTTAGGGTTGATTTCAGCTGCTGCACCATGGAGTTGAAGGCGTCGGAGAAGTCCCCCATGAAGTCCATTCGCTGCTCCAAGTCTCCATCCGCCACGCAGCGCGCCAGCCAGGCCACGTGGTTTAGGTTCGCCTGAAGCGCCTTCAGCGCGCCCCCCACAAAGCCCTTGAAGTTGACGGTATAAGAAAAGTCGCCTTTTTTCGTCATTTGAAGGGCATTGCGAAGACCCGTCAGCGCCTTGAGTGCTTCCGCTGCCAGGGCGCTGTACTTCAGGACTTCCGGCATGTCCGGCAAGCTGGCAGGATTGAACAAATAGGCATGAAAAAACTTGATCACCCGCTCTAGGTCTTCTGCAGTGATCGTGCTTTGCTTGTTTTCCTCAGGTGAAGCGGAGGTCTGGTTTTCCAAATTTTCGTTTTCCAAATCCGATCTTCCGATCCCGAGAGTAGAGCAGCGAAGATTGGGAGTCCAGGCTTTTTACAAAAACAACCCCTCTCTCCCGGCGCCCAGACTCAATCCGCGCCGTTGAAGATGCAGGCAACGGAGCGGGCCAGCCAGGTTACGACACGTCGGCGGTGAAGCGGCAGGTGCGGTCCCCCGTGCACCAGCAGTCTACTTCCTTAACGAAATACTGCCTGCCCGTGAAGTTTTCGAGAATGCCGGAAATAAAACCCTCGTCGTAGACGCAAATCTCGAAGTCCATCTCCGGCAGGCCAGAGCAGTCCAGGTCCTCGTCCACGGTAAGCGTGATCTTCTCCGCGCCGCTGGACATGGACTCAACCCGCAAGACGCCGATCTTCATCTCTTTCAAAGCGGCCTGGAGCCTTTTTACGAACTCGCTGATGTCGTTCGTTCCTTTCAGAAAGTGTTCATAGAACGCGTGACCCGCGATTTTCCCCGCCTCGTAAAAGAACTTGTCCGCCTGTTCGGTGCCGCAGTGCTTTTCGATGACGTCCCTAAGCGTGAACTGCATAAGGCGGTATACCTCAACTCGGGTCTCGCGCCCCAGGTTAGGACGGCCTTCTTCGAGGTTGCCCAGGAGGTCCCACGTAAACGCGTATTTTCTCTCCTCTTGCATCCGTTCTTGCACGGTACTCATCTCCCATTCACATTTCGCCCGGCTGTTCTCGTCGTTCATCTCTCGCACCATCAGGGGCGCGGGTCGTTTTTCCGCGCCTCTACTTTACCATATGAAGCGGGATTTGACACGACCGAAGGGCTATCTATGCCCTGGCAGCGTCTTTACTTTGGAGAAATCTCCCGTCACCGCACCCTCCAGCACCGAACCCATGTACTCGTCCACCTGATCGCTGGACATGGGCATGGGCATATTCTGGAGCTTCATTTTGAGCTGGGGGTCCTTTGCCGCCGTCAGGGCGCGCGTAACGTGGCCGGGCGTGAAATTTGGGAACTCTGAGAGCTTGGTCTCCGCGCCCACGGAGCGGGCGAAGTTCATCATCCCCTCCGCGGCAGCCACAGCCAGCTCGCGGCCCGAAAGTGATTCCCACCCCGTTTTTTTCATATGATCAGCGGCAGCGTAGCAAGCGCCTATGGCCCTCAGGTGCTTTTCAATGGAAGGTGCGAAAAGGACGGCGTAATAGGGGTTCATGATGCCGCAGGCGCGGCCGTGGGCGGTGACGTCCACCAGGGAGAAGCTGGTCAGGTGCGCCCCGTTGGTTCCGCCTATCATGATGGCGTAGCCGCCCAGGTCGGTGGCGAGTCCTAAGAGCATGTCTAATATCTCTTCAAAAGAAGAGATACAAAAGCCAACTTAACCATACTAAGTGTTGTTTCAATAAGACGTTCGCAGTTTTTCCATAAACGACGGCA
>JAITGX010000085.1 GCA_031280275.1 Synergistaceae bacterium | reverse complement strand
ACGCCCTGCTTAGGGGTCTTGACCCAAGGGGTCTTGACCCAAGGGGTCTCGACCCAAGGGGCCTCAGGCCCCTAAGAACCCCATTAATCAGTGCTTCCTTGGATTCAGTGGATTCAGTTATATTCGCTGTGATGTTTGTACTGGCGTCACTTTGTCGTAACTGCCTGCCGCCTGCTGCAATAAGCAGCAATATAGCAAATGGTATTGTCACACATACTGCTATGGATAACTTCCGTTTCCTGCTCATAATAAATCTCCCCTGGTTTCCCCTGCGGCTTGCCTGACAAGCGCTCCGGCGTTTTCACTCCACGAAATTTTCATGTCCACTGTAAAACTCCTTTGCGGGTCTTTCCCCGCCGTCAAATTTGTATGTTCACTGCATCGCCTGAGCAGAACGTTTGCAGGATAACCGTTTTGTTCAGCGGCCGCCAGACACAATTCGATCAAAATCTTGCCTATTTCAGTTAAGGAAGCGCTGATTAAGCCCTTGTGGGGCTCTGCCCTATGCCCCGCTTAGGGGTCTCGAACCTCAAAGGGTCTGTCCCTTGTTAGGGTAGTGAAAAACGCGGATTTTGATCTTGAGCGGGGGGTTATAATATTGGTCATTATTGGTCAAAGATTTTTTTGAGGAGGATTTCTATGGATTTCAACAAACTGACGCGCAAAAGTCAGGAGGCGCTGGCGGAGGGGCAGAGCCTCGCGGTGACTCAGGGTAATCAGGAGGTGGACACGGAGCATCTGCTGGCGGCGCTGTTGCGCGACGCGGAGGGTCTGGTGCCGCGTATGCTGCGACGCATGGACGTTGACCCGGAGGTGCTGCTGCGGCTTGTCACGGACGAGATCGCCCGTAAACCCAAGGTCACGGGCAGCGGGGCGGAACCGGGGAAGGTCTACGTCACCCAGCGGCTGAACGGTCTGCTGGTCAAGGCCGAGGAGAAGGCCAAAAACCTGCGGGACGAGTACGTATCCGTCGAGCACCTTTTCATGGCAATGCTCGGCGAGGGGACAGGCACAAATCTGGGCAAGATTCTGAACCGCTTGGGACTCACACCGGAGCGTTTTTTAAAGGCCCTGACAGAGGTGCGGGGCGCCCAGAGGGTGCAGAGCGCCGACCCGGAGTCCACCTACGAGGCGCTTGAAAAATACGGACGTGACCTGGTGGGCATGGCGCGGGAAAACAAGCTGGACCCCGTCATCGGCCGGGACGAGGAGGTGCGGCGCGTGATTCGCATCCTGAGCCGCAAGACGAAGAATAACCCCGTCCTCATTGGTGACCCTGGCGTGGGCAAAACCGCTGTCGTCGAGGGACTTGCCCAGCGTATCGTTCGGGGTGACGTGCCCGAGGGCCTGAAAGACCGTACGGTGTTCGCTTTAGATATGGGGGCCCTGATCGCGGGGGCCAAATTCCGAGGCGAGTTCGAGGAACGCCTCAAAGCTGTCTTGAACGAGGTCAAGCGAAGTGAAGGGAAAATACTCCTTTTCATCGACGAGCTGCACACCATCGTGGGGGCCGGGGCCGCTGAGGGCGCGGTGGACGCGGGCAATATGCTCAAACCCATGCTGGCCCGCGGTGAGCTGCACTGTATCGGCGCGACTACGGTGGACGAGTACCGGAAGTATATCGAAAAAGACGCAGCCCTGGCGCGGCGCTTCCAACCCGTGCGCGTGGAGCAGCCGGACGTGGAGGACACCATCTCCATCCTGCGCGGGCTTCGGGAAAAACTACAGGTCCACCACGGCGTGAAAATCCGCGACAACGCCCTCGTCGCGGCGGCGACGCTGTCCAACCGCTACATCACCGACCGCTTCCTGCCGGACAAGGCCATCGACCTGGTGGATGAGGCCTGCGCCATGATCCGCACAGAGATCGACTCCCTGCCATCAGAACTGGACGCCGCAGCCCGCCGCGTGATGCAGCTCGAAGTCGAGGAAGCGGCGTTGAAACGCGAGGCGGACGCTCCTTCTCAGGAGCGGCTAAAAGCCCTGCAAAAGGAGCTTCAGGAGGCCAGGGAGAGCGCCAGTGCCCTGCGCGCCCAGTACGACGCGGAGAAGGGGGCTATCGCGGGAATCCGGGAGCTGCGGGCCCGTATTGACGACGTGAAGGCCCATATCGAGAAAGCTGAGCACGAGTACGACCTGAATAAGGTAGCGGAGCTTCGGTACGGGACCCTGGAGCGGTTGGAGCGAGAGCTGAAAGACAAGGAAGAATCCACCGCGGCGCGGCGGGAGGGCGACGCCCTGCTGCGTGAGGAGGTCACGGAGACCGAGATCGCGGACATCATCAGCCGGTGGACGGGGATTCCCGTGACGCGCCTGGTGGAGGAGGAGCGGGAGAAACTCCTGAAACTGGACGAGGTACTGCACCGGCGCGTGGTGGGCCAGGACGAGGCGGTTGGACTGGTGGCCGACGCGGTGCTCCGCGCGCGCAGCGGCATCAAAGACCCTCGGCGGCCTATCGGCTCGTTCATCTTTTTGGGCCCCACCGGCGTGGGCAAGACGGAGCTGGCCAAGACCCTGGCAGAGGCCCTCTTCGACAGTGAGGAGAATCTAGTGCGCGTGGACATGTCCGAGTACATGGAAAAACACGCGGTGTCACGTCTGGTGGGAGCGCCTCCCGGCTACGTGGGCTACGAGGAGGGAGGGCAGCTGACCGAGGCCGTGCGCCGCCGTCCTTATTCGGTGATCCTGTTCGACGAGATCGAGAAGGCCCACCCTGACGTGTTTAACATCTTATTGCAAATTCTGGACGACGGGCGGGTCACGGACAGTCATGGGCACGTGGTGGACTTCAAAAACACGGTGGTGATCATGACCAGCAACATCGGAGCCGCGACCCTGCTGGAGGGCATCTCACCGGAAGGAGAGATAAACGGCGAGGCCAGGGAGAGCGTCATGGAAGCCCTGCGCGCGTCGTTCAGGCCGGAGTTTCTGAACCGGGTGGACGACGTAGTGCTGTTCAAACCCTTGCGCCGGGGGGAGATTCGAAACATCGTGCGCCTGCTGCTGGCCGGCCTGTCTGGGCGGCTTGCCGACCGTCATATCACCCTGACTTTCAGCGACGAGGCGTTGGACTTCATCGCTGGCGCGGGGTACGACCCCGTCTACGGCGCGCGCCCCCTGAAGCGCTACATCGTGCGCAACGTGGAGACGAAACTCGCCCGGAGCCTCATCGCGGGAAACGTGGAGGACGGCGCGTCAATCGAGGTGACGGTCAATAATGGGGCTCTGACCTTCAAAACCGTCTGACCGCCGCCGCCGCGTCCATAGGTGTGGAGCCCTAAGGAAGCACTGATTAATGGGGTTCTTAGGGGCCTGAGGCCCCTTGGGTCGAGACCCCTTGGGTCAAGACCCCTAAGCAGGGCGTGGGGCAGAGCCCCACAAGGGGTTAATCAGCGCTTTCTTTTCTAGCGTTCGCAAGGTTTTACGCTTTCTTGGCGCGGAAGTTGGAGTCGCTTTTGCCCGGAAGCATTCCATAGGGTTTCTTTGCGGGCGCATTGAGCTGAGCAGTCGCCCTAGAGCGTAGCTTGAAGCGCGTCAGCACGTCCGCCAAAGCCTGAGCGCGGCTCGTCATGGCCTCGGACTGCTGCGCCACTCCGTGGGCTGCCGTCGCCGTCTCATCCGCCGCACGGCGGATGTTCGTTATCGTGTCCACCATCTCCATCGTGGACTTCGTGGCGCTGTCAATTGCCGTTGCCGCTTCTCTGCTCGACGCCGCCTGTTCTTCGGCCACAGCGGCTATGTTTTGTATTGAGTCGTTGGCCTTGTTCATTTCCTTGAGGGCGGCGTTCAGCTCCTTTTGGGCCTTTTCGGCCTGGCTCAGGGTATTGCCCAGCATATGCGCGGCCTCAGTGGTGGCTTTTATGCTCTCTTGCGCTCCGCTTTGAAGTTCCACGATGATCTTGTTCACGCTCTGCGCCGCGTTAGCCGACTCCTCCGCCAGTTTGCGCACTTCCTCCGCCACGACGGCGAACCCTCGCCCGACCTCTCCAGCGCGCGCCGCCTCAATCGCTGCGTTCAGCGCCAGAAGGTTCGTCTGATCCGCTATTCCCGTGATAACCGAGACAAAGCTGCCGACGTTCTCCACTGATGCCACCAGTTGCTTGATCTTGTTTTCGCTTTCCTTGGAATTGGCGTCGACGTCACGCATTCCGCGAATAACCTCGTCCACCGTCTGAATGGCCTTGTTGGAAGCTTCCGTGGTCTGAGCGATGAAGGCCGCGCTGTCCGTGGCCGACTGAGCTACCGTGTCCGCTCCGGCGCTCATTTCCTCGACGCCCGCGTTGCTTTCCTCCAGGGCGGAACCGTTGCTCTCGCTCAAAGCGGCAACCTGGTCTATGGAAGCCTTTACCTCCCCCATGGAGGCGCTGGTTTCCTCCGATATAGCGGATAGGCTGCTCGCTCCTTCCGTCAGGTTCGCCGCCACGCTCACCACTTCCTGCATGGTTTCCTCCTGGGCCCCGATCATATTGGACAACGCCTCCACAAGCGCCCCCAATTCGTCCCTGCCCTCGTAGCCGAAGTCTTTTCTTTCCAGCGTCAGGTCGCCGCTCCCGGCGCGCTTCGCCAGTTGGACGATGGTATTGAGGGGCTTCGATATGCCGCGAGCGATGAACACCGCGGTAAGGATTCCAAACCCAACTGCGGCGGCCGTGGAGGCAATCATCACGGAAAGAGCCTGAACTAAGTCCTTAACGCCCGTTTTTGAGATGCTTTTGACGAGCTCCAGCGATTTGTCAGTGGCAACAGCAATTTCGTAGTTAAGGTTTCGCATCAGCGGATTCAAGGACTTATAAATGTCCAGCAGCCCCATGTACATCTTCGTAAATTCGTTGTGCTCCGTCTCGTATTGGGCAAAAGCGGCGGTGAGGCTCTCCATGGCCTTTTTGTCCTCCGGACTTTCGAGCAGCGGTTTCAGGGATTCCACCTTTTTTTGCAGGCCTTTCATCATGGTCAAGCTGCTCTTCAGCCTGTCAACATCGTTGCTGGACATGGCCATTATCATCGAGCGCCGCAGGGACATGATGTCCTCCGTGACTTTGCCGATCGACCTCAGGGCGTCCGCGAGGCTGCGGGCATCGCCGCGCTGGGTTTCCAGACTCCTTTTTAAAGAGGCGAGGATACCGTCCGCCAGCGCGTTGGCAAGGGCTGCCACGTCATCGCAGGTCTTGCCGATAGCGCTCAACATGACCTTCTTTTTTGACACCATGGACAGGGTGCGGTTGAAGGTGTCCACGTAGTTCTTAGCTACCGGCACAACTACTTCCGCCACATGCTGCGGGCCGCGAAGTTCTGGCTGCGCCCGGTACATCGCGGAAACCACGATCTCCTGGTTCAGGCATTCTTCCAGCTGAGTTTTGGCCGCGGCGATTGAGGCGTCGGTTTCCGTATACTGCATATCGCGCATTGTCAAGAACAACTCGTAGGCTTGGCGATTCAGCGTTTCGGTCGCCTGCATCGCGGGGACGACCCTTTCGGCAAGAAAAATACTCTCTTCTTCGACGGCATTGACATACCACCACGTGACGAAGCCCGACGCTACAAACACGAGTAAGAGCGCGCCAAAACCCAACGACAACTTAACCCCTATCTTCCAATTTCTCACCGACATGATACCTCCTTATGTTGTGAAGGAAACACTACATTAACTGGCGTTTCTCGGTAACTCGCCAAAGCGTTTACCCTCTCCACGCCAGCCATTGTTTTAGAGTGTATAAAATGTTTGAAATTCCATGAGTTATCATATCATAACTCCGGTCAGTATTTCCTTAG
>JAITGX010000028.1 GCA_031280275.1 Synergistaceae bacterium | reverse complement strand
ATATTCAGCCAATATCCTAATATGACAAGGCTGTTGACAAATAGACCGCTTAAATATCTCGGCACAATATGCATTTGGGAGAATAATTGCAACCCTAAAATGAAAATTGAACCGAGGAGCAAGAAGGTCATAAACCTGTTTTCATCGTTGGATTTTCTCTTAAATATTTCAATTAAATAACGATATTGAAGATATAACGCAAAAAACATCGCAATAGCAAAGTATAGATTCCAGAGTGCCTTTTCTATTCTCAATCCCCAAAAACCAGCTGAAAAAAGATTTGCGAAAGATAAGTAAACTTGTGAAAAACGATTACTTATGTCCGCAAAATGTGTCGCAGCTAAAGCTGACTTTATGATAGCTCCCGCACCAGGAACCATAATGCCAACGTCTTTTAATGCCATATGACGGATTATATACGCAATAATACCAAAAGCAACCCACTTTAACATAGGGTCCATCTTTTTTGTCTTTACGTAATACAAAATATTTTCAACTATTATAGGTGCAAGGAAATAGGCTGTATTATAGTCATCAATCCAGCAGGCCAACAGCGTGACGATACCGTACTTCGCCCATTGTTCATCCCTTTTGGTATAATAAAGACATGCTGCGGACAAGGTGCAGAGTAAAGGCGCGGTGTGCGCGAAGGTATCAGACAAAGTTCCCGGATGTATCGTAATCACTATGGCAATAAGGGTCAAAACGGAAAATAATCTTACCTTTTTTCCAAGTAAGCCCTTGATTGCAAAAAACAAAACGCCGCCTAAAAGAGCGACAAGGGTTACGATTGACAAAGCGTGAACATCTCTGTAATTATGAACGAATAAAGACCAAAAGGCCTCGATAGCAATATATGTAAAATATTGAGATAAGGTGTTTCCAACAAAATTAGAGAGTAAGATGTTTCCTTCCGCAATGCCCCTTCCCGCTATGGCGTACCAAGCGTTATCGCTATTCATATGTGCCAGTTTCGTCGTGAGGAATAACGACACGCACATAAGAAATATCCCTGTTCCAGCGATCCATTTATATATTTTTTCTTGATTAAAGGTCATTTTTTTCATCTTTTCATGAATCAATTCTTTATTTTCTTTTGCCCATCCGAGTATTTTGCTCATTTTTTCTCCTCCTTATAGCTCTCATACGCTGCAAGCAGCATATCTTTGTCGTTGTCCTTGGGGCGCCAGCCAAGCTCTTTTTCCGCGTCGGATGTATCCACGAGGTAATTCTTGTCCGCTATCATGTATTGCTCCTTGTACATAATCTCAAAACCCAGTTTTCCAAACATTTCAAGCGCGGTCTTCACCGCTGCGCCCCAAGTGGGCAGCACAAAGGAACGAGAACCGGTTTGTTTGATAAGCTCTTTCAGCAGTTCCCGCACACTTGGCGAATTCTTGGAGCCGAGATTGTACTCCCTATTCGGCAAACCCTTCTCCATGGCGAGTAAAATCGCGTCCACGCAATCGGATACGGACACCATCTGATAGCAATTTTTGCCGCTCCCGATGGTCGGCACGGGCAGGTTCATGTCCATAAGCTTGAACAGTTTGGTGAGAATACCAAACCGTCCCGGCCCCACTATCATCCGCGGGCGGAAAATTGTTATATTGAAGTCTTGCTCGCGGTATTCCTGGCAGATTGCTTCCGCCTTGACTTTGCTTTCGCCGTAAAAGCCGAAGGGATTTTTAGGGTGAGCGATATCCACGGGCAGGTATTGCGGAAGTCCATAGACCATATCGGTAGAGAAAAACACCATGTTCTTCGCGCCGTCCGCCGCCATTTTCGCAAGAAGATTCTTTGTTCCACCCACGTTCACGGAGTCAAAGAACTCCCGCCGGTTCTCGCGCGGAACCTTGCCGTGATACTGCTTGGCGGCGAGGTGGATCACGATATCGCCGGGAGAAAACGCGAAAGGTATGGTCATGGTTATATCCGAACGCACGAATCGCCCGCACTTTTCGGCGGAGGGCGCCAGGTCAAGGACAATGGCATTACCATTGAGAACCCGCAAAAGCCTCTGTCCCACGAAACCAGAGCCTCCTGCTATTACAATCCGCGCCATTTTCAACTCCTCGCTACCAGCAAAACACCGGCACAGATAAGCCCTATCCCTGCCAGGCGCAGCGCACCGACGTTTTCACCGAAAAAGAGATATCCGCACAGGGTGACGAGAACAAAGCCAAGCGACAGGAACGCGTAGGCGAAGCTCACCTCGAACTTGGACAAAGCCATCATCCAAGTGAGAATGGAAATACCATAGAAAATCATGGCAAGCCATAATTGCCAATTCGTAAGCATTTCTGGAATAGCCTTGACAAGCGAGGCCCCGCTTGTTGTATTGCCTATTTTGAGCATTCCGGCGCGTATAAGCAGCTGCGCCGCCGCGTTGAGCGCTACGCTGCCGAGTACGAGTAACAAATTATCACTCCCGCCGCTATAAGCGTCACATAGCCCGCATACATAACGCACACGGCTATAAGGACTTTGTCTTTGTAGAGATTGTCCGTGGGGTCGTCGTAGTCTGAACTCTTGTCAAGCTCAGCCATGTAGCGAAATATTCCATAAACAACGAATACGACGGAGTAGACTAACCTGTTTCCAAATCTCGCGAGCGTGTCTGAGTCAAGTGTGTAAAGCGCGTAACTGATAATCACGGCATCGGCAAGTATGGTCAAATATCTGTCTATCGTCGTACCCGAATAGCTGTCGAGAGATTTGCGCGTCTCCCAGCCTGCGTTTGCCATTTCCGCCTTCCTTTTTCCAAACGCGAGGAACAAGGAAATGAACATCATCACCATGAAGAGGTAGCTGGACACGAAGGTGTCCACAGCATATGCTCCAGCGTAGACGCGAAGCACAAACCCAAACGCTATGCAGAACACGTCAAGCAGCGGAATGTGTTTTAATTTCCAGGAATACAGGAGGTTTGTGATTATGTAAGAAACTATGGTGACGGTGACTTTCCCAACATCCAGATAGACGAGCAGCGCGCCCGTGCCGGTCAAGCACAAAATATCCATGAATATCGCCGATGGAATGCTTACGGCTCCGCTTGCCAAAGGCCTATGGCGCTTTTTAGGATGTTTTGCGTCCGCCTCCCTGTCTATAATGTCATTGATAATATATATAAATGAGGACACGAGGCAGAACGTGAAAAATGCCGCGCCAGCTTTGGTGATGGCGTCAATTCGCGTAAATTGCGGGGAGAACACCAGTGGAACGAGAACGAAGCCGTTCTTTATCCACTGTTTCACGCGGAGGAGTTTTAGGAGAAGTATCCCAATCCTCATGAAAACGGGTACGAGGGGAGACTGCTTATGGGCGTCCAGCCGATACACGCAAGACTTTTTAGAAGGGTTAATATAACTATCATTTTCATTTGAATTATATCACGTTTTATGTGACATGTCAAGCGAAAAACGCGAAATAATCGCTTTTATTGCCTCCGTTCGCTGCCACGAAAAATTTCTTGTCATGCTATATGTACCTCGACCATATAAAATTTTTACCTTGTGGGAATTATAGCATAATTTTGTGATGAGTCTTTATGAATTAGGGGAGCGCTGATTAACCCCTTGTGGGGCTCCACCCCACACCCCGCTTAGGGGCCTCAGGCCCCTAAGAACCCCATTAATGAGTGCTTCCTAACACCTCGAATAAAAAACCCGTTACGGTCAGAAACGCCGAGTCGCCGTCCGTCAGGCGAACGCCCCTGGCTGCGTAAGTGACACGGGCCGGGGTGCAGGTTCCGTCGGGGTAAAAATAGACGATTTCCGGTGAAAGGTTCCACTCCTCTCCATCCAAGGGGTATCGTACCTCCGCCGGTTTCCATTCCGGCGCGCTTTGGGGCTGGTCGGAGGCCATGACGAGCGCCTCCACGACCACCTTCCCCCGATCCGCGCCCCTCTCGGCCTCCAGGCGAAGGCGGACGTTCCGTCCGTCCAAGGCCAGGTCAGCGGCCTCCGTCACCGTGCGCCGCAGGATCCGCATGGGCGGGTCAAGAAAGAAGAAGCCCTTGGGCAGCGTCATGACAGCTGTCAGCGCCAGGATAGCCGCCACGATCATGACCTCGATGAGAGTGAAGCCCCTCCAGGCCTTACGTGGGGTCATGGTTGGTGATGTCCGCGTTGGCGCCCTCCCCGCCTTCTTCTCCGTCGGGTCCCACAGAGACGATATCGTAAGCGCCCCTCTCGCCGGGACAGCGGTAGAGGTAGGGGTTTCCCCACGGGTCGTCCGGCAGGTTCCCTTTCATGTAGGGCTCCGGCGGGTACTTTTTCGGTACGGGGGCAATGACGGGCTTCCGGAACAGCGCGTCGAGCCCTTGCTGCGTCGTGGGGTACGCGCCGGTGTAGAGGCGGTACATTTCCAGCGCCGAGGCGAAGCTCTCGATCTGCGTCTTGGCCGCTGTGCGCCGGGCCTCAGCCACCCGCGCCACCACGTTGGGAACGACGATGGCCGCCAGCAGTCCCAGAATCACCACCACTACCATGATCTCAATCAAGGTGAAGCCGCGGCGTTTCCTCCTCCGCGAGTCCCATTTTTTCTTCGTCTTCATTGATAATGTCCTCCTAATCATCATTTATCTCACCATGCTGGAAAGGTCAAAGATCGGCAGGAGGATCGCCACCACGATGAACCCCACGGACAGACCCAGCGTCAGCACCATCACCGGCTCCACCAGGGTCGCTATCCGCTCCATCTGGCTTTGGGCGAGTTCCCAGTTGTGCCGGCCCACGTTGGCCAGGGACTCAGTCAGGTCTCCCCCCATCTCTCCCACTCGGATAACGTAGACGACCTCCTCTGGAAAACCCGTTTTTTCCAGCGCCTTATCGAACCGGTGTCCTGCCTTCACCAGGTCGGCAATGTCCAGCCACCGCTGTGAGTCCGAGTCCATTGAAGAGGCCATCCGCAGTCCTTGAACCAGGGGAATCCCGGACTTCAACAGCGTGGCGAGGTGCGTCGCCACCAGGGACAAGGTCAGCCGCTCCTGAAGCCCGCGTGTGAAAGGCAGGCGGATTTTTTTGCCCCGGCGTCTCCTCCACAGCCAGAACGTCAGGCCGGCGATCAAGAGCGGAAGTCCCCAGCTGTTGACGAAGTCCGCTGCGGCCATCAGCATCCGCGTGGGCAGAGGCAGGGTTTGCCCCATGTCCGTGAAAAGCGCCGCAATTGTAGGAACGACGTAGCTCAACAGGAAGCCCACGACCCCTGCGCCCACCACCACCATCACAATGGGGTAGGTCATGGCCCCGCGGATTTTGCGCCGCAGGGTGTCCTCCATCTTGAACTGGTCGGCGGCCTGCTCCAGTACCGCGATTAAGGAGCCGCTCTGCTCGCCGGACTCCACCACGCGCCACAAAGTCTCGCGGAACGCGCCGCTCTCAGCCAGGGCCGCGTGGAATTTCTTTCCTCCCTCGACAGCCGCCAGCAACGCCCCAAAGGCGGTGGTCACGCGCCTGTCGCGGCTCTGTTTGCCCAGAATTTTTAAAGCGTCGGCCAAGGGCAGTCCCGACCTCAGATACGACGCCAGAGAACGGCAGAACAAGATGTGGGCGTCCAACGGCATCAATTTTGTCTTATGCCGAAAGGCTTTCTCCTCAGCCAGCGCCACGTCCACCACCACCACGCCGCGCTCCGTCAGGCGTTCAACAGCCTGCATGGACGATGCCGCTTCCACGGTACCCTTCGTTAGTTTTCCCTTGCCGTCATAACCTGAATAGTTGAAGTGAGGCATAACGATCCCTATTCTTCCCCAGCCACGCGAACCAGCTCTTCTGGTGAGGTTTTGCCGCTGCCCACCGCTTCCAGACCTATCTCCCAGAGGGTCTTAAAACCGCGCTCACGGGCTATTTCCCTCAACTTCGACGCCGGCGCGCCCGCGGTTACTGCCTCTTGTATTTCCTCGCTCACCACGAATTGCTCGTAGAGCCCTAGCCGCCCGTGATACCCCGTCCCACCGCACCTGGGGCAGCCCACGGGTTCGTAGGCCGCCGCAACGCCCTGACGCACCATCACCGCCGGGACGTCCGTCCTCCGGCGGCAGTGAGGGCAGAGACGCCGCGCCAAACGCTGGGCCACGGCGCCGATAATGCAGCTCGCCGCCAGGTAGGGTTCTATCCCCATATCGACAAGACGGATCACCGCTCCCACGGAGTCGTTGGTGTGCAGCGTCGAGAGAACCAGGTGCCCCGTCAGCGAGGCTTGAACTCCGATGTGAGCTGTCTCGAAGTCCCTCATTTCTCCGATCATAACGATATCTGGGTCTTGGCGCAAAATGGAGCGCAGGGCCGACGCAAAGGTCACGCCCGCCTTCTCGTTCACCTGGATTTGGGCGACGCGGGGAAGGGCGTACTCGATGGGGTCCTCCACCGTGATGATGTTCACCTGGGGTTTCGCCAGTGCCTGAAGAATGGCGTAAAGGCTGGTCGTCTTGCCCGACCCCGTAGGACCCGTAAAGAGGATCATGCCGTGGGGACGGTAGATCAGGCTCTCCATGACCTCGCGCTCACGCTGTTCCATGCCGAGCCCTTCCAAAGTCAAAAGCCCATGCCCCTTGTCCAACATGCGCATGGCCAGCCGCTCTCCATGCTGCGTGGGAATCAGACCCACGCGGATGTCCACGGCCCGATCACCCAGCGTGATGCCGATGCGTCCGTCCTGGGGGGCCATATGTTCGGCAATGTCCATCTTCGCCATGACCTTAATGCGGCTCGTGAGGGGAGCTTGGTGGGTTCGGGGCAGGCGAAGGCGATCTTGGAGCACGCCGTCTACACGAAAGCGGATCAGCACCTCGTTTTCGTAGGGCTCCACGTGGATGTCCGTCGCCCGCTGCTTGAGGGCATCGACGAAAAGCCCGTTCACCAGGCGGATAACGGGTACGTCCACAGAGTCACTTAACACGTCCTCACGGGTCAGGTCGTCGATGTCCTCAATACCCTCCATGTTTTTCGCGGCCTCGTCGGCCGCCACGCTCCGAATGTCGTAGAGGGTATGTAACAGGCCGGAGATGTCCTTCTCCGGGTGCAGTTCCAAGTCCACGGGCAGACCCATGGCCGCGCCCAGCATCTGAGCCCTGGCGTAGGGTTCAAAGGACGCGGCCCCCACGATGAGCGTCCCGTCCTCCACCCGCAGGGGCACCATCTTCGCGGAGCGCAGGACGTCGAGACCCATTGAGGCGGGGATCAATTCGGCGACGGCCTTTGCCTCCGGCAGAACGTGCGCGCGCCCTTCCTCTCGTCGTTCGTCCCTTTGCGCCCGCGAAGCGTTCGCGGGTCTCACAGACATTTCTTCCATGGGCATAGACGGCATAGGCTCTACCACGCTGCGCCAAGCCCTAGTATTGCTTCCTGGAGCTTTTTCGATACAGTTCCCGGAAACGCCGGTCCACTTCCTGCTCGGCGGGGTTCATCTCCGCCTGATTCCAGCCCGAAACGCCGGGTACGAAAGCGGCTTGGTTCGTCGCCTCTCGCATCTGCTCGGTGTTCCGTATGATCTGGGGCGTCAGGAAGATGATGAAGTCAATTTTCTCGCGCTCCTTGGAAACCTTTTGAAAAAGTCCGCCGATCAGGGGAATGTAAGAAAGCCCAGGCACGCGGCGGCGCAGGGATTTTTCCGTCTCCTTGACGATGCCGCCCAGGACGATAGTCTCTCCGTCCTCCACCACCACCGAGGTCTTCACCTGGCGTTTCGCCGTTACGGGAGTCACGGCCCCGGCGGCGGTCAGCACGTCCTCCGTGGTCTGCTCAATGTCCAAAGCGACCACGTTGCCGCTGCGGATGTGCGGGGTTACGGTGAGGGTCAGCCCCGTGTCCTTGTAGTCGTAGTTCTGCTGCAGAGCGCTGGGGTTCGAGAGATCCGAGGCCGTTCCTTTCAGCACGGGAATCACCTGCCCCACCTGAAAAGAGCTTTCCTTGTTGTCCGTGCACATCAGGCGCGGCATGGAAAGCACGTTGACGGCGTCGTACTTTTTCAGCAGGTCAATGGTGGCGTAGACCAGCGCTAGAGGCTGGTAGTTGGTTATGGAGTAGGTGGAACCGTTGCGCTCGATGAATTCCTCCTTGCGAGAGAGTTCGTTGAACCACTCCAAAAACTGACCGGGAATGGAGCCCTCCCCAATCTGACCCATCCCCCCCAGCATAAGGTTGTCCCATATCTGCCCGCCCAAGATGGCCCAGTCAATGCCCGCCTTGTTCAGGTTGGTCACGTTGACCTCCGCCAGGAAACCGCGAATCAACACCTGTTTGGGCTGAACGTCAATCTCTTCCAGTATCTTTTTAAGGGAGTCGTACTGCCTTTGAGTCGCGGCGAAGATGAGGCTGTTGGTGGTTAGGTCGGGCACCACCGTGGCGGGGATTTTTCCCTCCGGAGTGGGCTGCATGGCAGCGGAGGCCGCCAGCACCTTGCTCAGCTGCTCCGCCGCCTCCGTGGCGTCGATGTTTTGCAGTTTGTAGATGTGGAAGTCACCCTGACGCACGTCCACGTCCAGGCTCTCGATGATCTTGGCCGCCTCCGCGATAACCTTGGCCTCGCCCACGACCACCACCTGGCGGCTGTTCGGGTCGGGAACCGCTGAGAGCCCGCGAAAGTGCAGTCCCGTTTGAGCGATGGAGTTGAGCTGGTTGGCGACGGTGACGGGGTCGCCGAACCTCAGAAAGAACACCCTGCTGGTTCTGGCGCTGGCGGGAACGTCCAGCTCGCGGATGAAGTCCGCACCCCTATTCACGTCCGTGGCCCGCCCCTGCAGGAGGATGTCGCGCCCATTGCCCGCGGGCAGCACCAAGAGGGACTGTCCGAAGGCCTGCTGCAGCGATTGGATCACAAAGTCCGGGACGATGTAGTCCAGGGGTACGATGTAGGTGACGAACTCCTCCCCCAGGCCGGGCCCGCCCTTGCCCTTATCCACGTCGCGCCGAAAGGAAAGCCCGCCCTGAACGAGTTTGTCATAACCGCCCATGTCCTGCAGCGACCAGCCTTGAGATTGCAAAATGGAGAGGAAAATCTGCCGGGCCTCGTGAAGGTTGGACGACTTAGGGGAGATGACGGAGATTTTCCCGGTGATAGCAGGCGGCACAATGATGTTTCTCTGCAAAAGTTCAGCCATAAAGCGCACAAACTGCGCCAGGTCAATGTCCACGAAGTTGAACTGCACCATCCCGGCGCGGCGCATGGTTTGGGCCAGCTCAATCAGCGCCCTCTCGTCTTGCTCCAAGCTTGCGTTTCCGTTGCTCCCGTTGAATCCATTGCCCCCGTTGGGCGCGGCCGCATGAACCGCCTGGGTGAACGTCAGCAAAAAAGCCGCCATCAGCAAAAAGACAACGGGGGAACCCCAAATTTTTTTCAACCTATCCACCTCGATTTTATTCAGCGAGGAAGATACAGGATCATCTCCCGCCCCTGAAACTCCACGGAGAGCTTTCGAAACGACAAGTCCACCCCTTCGGCGACGGGGACGGACTCCACGTCCGTTTTCCATTTTACACCGTCTTTTTCTCCGCCGTCGGGCATGTCCTCTTTTGTCAGGAAATCCAGGTACACTTTCTGGGCTTCGTTGATTAGGGCCTGTTCCTGTTTCACCTCGGAAAGCGTCCGCAAGGACATAGCGAACAGGCGAAATCCCCCGGCAGTCACCAGGCCCAAGATCGCCACCGCCGCCAGCACCTCCAGCAGCGAAAAGGCGCGCCTACCGCACGGCATAGCGCAGGGAAAGGGACGAGCCGCCGCGCGTCACGTCCACCTCGAAGTTATCGCTGTTCATCAGCGAGTTCACAGAGTTCGTGACGTCCGTCATGTTCTGAAAGACGATCCCGTTGATCGAGTGAATCACGTCGCCCCTTTGGACCCCCAACTGAGCCAGGACGCTGTCGGGGGCGATCATCTGAACCACCAGACCTTGGCCGCTGCGGGAGGGGCGGATGCGCACCTTGCGCAGTTCGTCGAAGGGGTTCTCCAGCAGCTGGTTGACTATCTCCCGGTTAATAGTCCCCACCGCCCCTTTGGAAGGGTCGGACGCTACGAGCTGATGCTCCTGACGGCCAGGCGCGGCCATACCGGGCGGGACAGACGTGAGAGGTGAGGATGAAACCGGCCCTCCTCTTTTGTAGAAGAGTTCCTTGACCACGATCGCGTTGTCTTTTCTGAAAACCGCCTGGCGATAGTCCACCTCTTCCAGCGTGTAAAGGTCGAAACTTCCTCCCGTCAGCACCACACGCTGCTTTCCCTGGTCCTCCAGCACCACGCCCGCGCCCGGCATGGTCCAGCGCAGGATGGCCGCATCCAGTGAGCCCGTGACGGCAAAGTCGTCCATGCCCTCCCTTTGGAACTCAGGAGTCTTTATCGGGGAAATTTTAAAGGGATTGGCTTTCAAAAAAGAAGTCATGTTGGAACCCCCGTCGTCCCGGACGGCGGCGGACGCGGTGAAAGAAAAGGACGCGGAGCGCGCCCGGCGGTTATAGCCGTCCAGCCAGCCTCCCAGAGCTGTCATGCAGAACCAGCCGCACACTCCTCCCAGCAGAAGCGGCAGCAGCAGGCCTCCCCCCAGCTTGGGGAAAACGCCGCCCGCCGCGGGCAGTCCGCCGCTTTTTTCCGGCGCCGGTTTATCTCTTGTCATCAGAGCGCGTAAAAGCCTCAACATCTACCGCACCTCCCCTTTGCTCCGCCGAAAGGACCAGCGCCCTGGGGCCTCCTGCCGCAGGGGCAGGCCGAAAGCCATTTGCAAAGAGGGCAGCTCTTTTTCAAAAGGCTCGGAACTCACCGCCAACGTCACGTCGGCCCGGCGGATGATGGGGGCGTCGGAGGGCACGAGGAGCAGGACGCCGTCCAACGCCAGCTCCCCGTCGCTGCGCAGCCCTTCCAGAAGCACTTCCTTCGCGGTAAGGGACAAGGTGGCGCGGCCGCTGCCGAGAACTACCCCTGGAATTTTCTTGCGGGGCGTCACGGCGATGTCTCCCAGCGCGGCGCCGGTAAAGATGAACCGGCAGACCAGGGCCATGTTCAGCAGGGAAGAGGCTACGTCCGGCGCCACCGTCAGGGTTCTGAAGGAAACGTCCGCCATCCCCAGAAGCCCCCGTGCCTCTAGGTTCTCGACGGAAAAGCCCCCTGAAACACCCCTGACAGAAGCGTAGGCGACCTGAAAAGAGGCCTGCCGCGCCGCGAAAAGCAGGACGCTCTCCCCAAGCTGCTTCCACGGCATAAAAAACCATGCCGCCAAAAGGACGCCCGCGACGAAAAGAAAAAAGCTGAGAAAGAATTTTAATACCTTCATAAAAACCTCCCCCAGGCACCGTAACTTATCTCCCGACCAACGGGAGGGCCTGTACACTCGCGATTACGCGCCCGAAGGGCTTATGGGTCAAGGGGCTTGCCCCTTGCTGCTCAGTAATCTGTACCAACGATTGCGCTCAACGTGAAGAGACGCTCCTGGCCCGTGGGAAGGGCACGCACCTCCGCCGAGATCATCCGAACACCCCGCGCGGCCAGTTCCTTTACCATCCCGGCCAGTTCTTCAGCGTAGAGGCGGCCCACCTCAATGGAGCACCTTTTCCCGTCGGGCGCGGGAACCACGCGGCTCACGCGGCTTCCCAACCCGATTTGAGCGGAGACCTGAGTGAAGGCCGTCATTACGTCCGCGCCGCCCGCTCTGGGCTTGGAGGAGTTCGAGGCAAGGACCCGGTACTCTGCGGCCGCGCGGGACAGCTCTTGATAGCGCTTTTCCTGCAAGGTCAGGGCAGAGGACGCGCTTTCCGCCATGCCAAAAAACCAGGCCGCTCCCGCCCACACCGCCGCCGCACAGAGGGCCGTGACGAGGAACCGCACCGAGCCGTTGACCTCGGCGCGGAAGATGGAGCGCGCTTTGCTGAGGTCGAAATTTACCGCCATAGGTCTCACCACTTGACGCTCAGGTCGAACCGGTAGCTCGCGCCCGATATGTTCTGCATATTCTGAAGCAGCACCGTGCCCGCGCGCTCAGCCCAAGCCTTGCGAAAATCCTGAGCCGTCTCCATGTCCGGAGCGGAGCCTGTGTAGTCAACTCCCTCCTGATTATAGCGCACTAAGTCCAAAGTAACGTCCATGCTCGGGTTCTGCTCGAAAATGCTGCCCAGGTCAGAAAACACCTCGCCTATGGAGCGCCCCTCAGACGTTCCCCCCTGAAGTTCCGCCAGTTTGGAGAGGGCCAGCCCCAGGGGGTCGGGTATCCTCCCCGTCCGCGCGGAGTCGAAGACCGAGCGGTAGAGGTCCGACGAAAGGCCGCGCAGTTCGTCCGCACCCCGCCGCGCCTCGTAATAACGCAAGCCGTTGCCTAAAAACACCAGCAGCCCAACGGCCAAGACCCAAGACGCAGCACGGGAAAGCGCGCGCACCGCCCGCTCCAGCACCAGGACGCTGTCCAGGGCGCTCCGGGCCAGGTTCACATCGCATATCCAAGGATAGAGGGTCAGGCTCTCCTTGATCACCTCCAACAAGCGGTCGGAGGACTGACTCGCGTCCAGGACAAACTCCTGGCCAGTGTCCTCCTCCCCTCTGGACTCACAGTAGGCCGTGTACCAGGCCCGCTCGCTGTCCAGGTCCGCCCGCTTCCGGGACTTCCAGCGGTAAAGGACAGGAACGCCGCCGCGCCAGAGCATTGAGCAGATGTTCTCCTCATCCATCCAAAACACGACCCCCTCCCCTTCCACCGCCGCGGCCAAGGGCAGGGGGGCGGGCCAGACTCTAGCCTCGCCTCGGGACGGAACCCGTGCCAGCAGGGACGCCACGTCCTCCAGCTCCTTCGAGGAAACGAACCAGGCGATCCCCTCGCTGCTTCGCGGCGTTTTTTTCAGGATAGAGGGAAAAAGCTCCATCTCCCCCGCCGCCGCGTAGGGCAGGCTTTGCAGCTTCAGGGCGTCCCGGACGCGGAGAACATTCCCGAACGGAAAGGAAAAGGGCGTTATCGCGGCTGATTTCAGGGGGATCAGGGACACGGCGTACTTCACGCGCCTGGGGGACTGGGCCGGGGAAAGCCCCTCCGTCCCCTCCCCCGTTACGCGGGAAAAAATGGCGTTATCATAAAAAGGCACCTAGAACTCCTCCCACCAAACGATCGCCCCGGACGTTTTGTCGAAGACAACGGCGAAACGAACGCCAAGGTCCACCTCACCGTCCAAGGGCTCAATTTGAATCGAAAAATACCGGCTGCCGAAAGCCGCTAGGTTCATTAAAGCCGGAATAGCCCTGGCGGGGAAACCCGGAACGGCCCGAAGGCTGTCCGGCCCCTTCAGCGCCTCCTTTTCCCGGAAGGCCGCGATGTTCTCGGCCTGGGTTCTGTTCAGGCCGGGCAAGATCTCCACCACGTGCACGGGGGCCACGTTCAGGTTGACCTTGCCGCCGCTCCACAGCGTGACGTAGTCCGCGACACCCAGCTTCCCCTTCTCCCCGTACAAAAGGCCGGGCGTCATCTCCTCCAGCAGCAGGAACTCCGACATATCCAGAAGGGGGCGGTTGATGTGTCCCTCCCGCTCCGAGCCGCCTACCCGCGGCCTGGAGTCCGAGTCCATAAAATCAAGAACAAGGCCGGATAACTCGCGCTTTTCTAACTTCTCCCACAGGGCCTCCCACGTTCTGCGCAGTTCGCTGCGGAGCGTGTTCCCATCGGGGAGGAAAAGGCTTCTTAAGGGAATTTTATCATCCAGGGGGGTGAGGCGCACGCCCCAAGTCCCCAGTTCTCCGGCGGGAAAAAGGACGGGTTTGAACCAGGCCTGAGTCGGGGAGTCGTAAGCACTTCTCGCGGCCTTGAAGGCGGAGATGAAGGAAAGGGTCAGCACCTGAGCCATACTCCGGCTTTCGAGAGCGGTTTTTTCGCGCAGCGCGCCCTTAACCTGCAAGCGGGAGAACCAGGCGAAAGCCGCCGCGCAGGAGATAAAGACGAGGCCGAGCAAAAGCGCCGGCACCAGGACGAAACCCCGGCGCTTCGCTCCTATCGTTCTGCTCGTTCTACTGAGGGAAGGCGAACACATACTCGGCCCGCTCCTCCCCCCGCGAAAGGGAAAAGCTCATGGCTCTGGGGAGCTTGCCGTTGTAGTCCCTCGCCCAATCCGGCGGCATGAACACGGATAGTTTCATCTCCGTCACGTAGGGGAGCACCAACTGCCCGTCTTTTTCCTCTAGTCTGGCGTGGTCGGCGTCTTCGGGCAAAACCCCCGGCAGGTGCCACCGGTAGAGCCCAGGAATGAGCCTGTTATCCAGGGGGGACCGCTGGAGGAGCTTATACACCACGCTCCCGGCGGCCAGGTTCTGCCGGGCGGGAGAGGCCGCTGCGACGACAAAGGTGTCGTTGTCCCCGCCGCCGAGGCGCTCATGAGCAATCACCCGAACCGCCACGGAGGCAAAGCGCAGGCTGGTTGCCGCCTCCCGCGCCATAAAGGCCGCCGCCCGACGCAGAGCCGTCTCGCTGGAGTAGGCCGTTTCCGTTTCGGTGATCTGACGCATAGCGTAGATTACGGGGGTCAGGGCCAAGGACGCCACCAACCCTGTCAAGGCCACGGACACGAGAACTTCTATGAGCGTAAACGCTTTCGATCCTTCTAAAACTCGATTTCTCATGATATCAGTCCAGGCCCGGCTCGGGCTCCACGACCCTCATCCCGCCGGAGCTTTGCAGCGGCACCAGAATGAGCGCGCTGACCACGTTGCCCAGGCTGTCTTCCAAATCCTCCTGCACCTCCAGGCGGTAGGTCCCCGGCTTCAGGTAGCTCGATAGAGTTTCCAGCATTTTAACGTTCTGGAAGCGCTGAGACCAGTTGAGCAGGACGCGCAGTTCATCGGAGTGGGGCTCCCTCAAAAAATGCCGCCAGACCAGGCCAAAACCGCGTTCCAGCATCTCCAGGTCCCCGTAATAATCGCCTTCCCGCATGTAGTGGTACCCAAGGTTTTTCTGGGCCTCATTTCGCACCATGAGGTGCCTGGAGGCCCTCTCCAGAAAGGCGCGCTGCACCACAGGGCTCAGGGTTCGGTCGTTCAAGGCCCTGCTGATCAGCTTATCCCCGGCCATGCCGCTGCCCAGGTAGTAAAGCCCCCCCAGACTCGCCGCCATGAGGACACCCCCGCAGACGCGGGTCAGGTTGTCGAGGCGGAAAACCCTTCCGGGATTCAGGGCCGCCGTCATTTCCTTGTTAGAGAGGGCGAAGGCGAGGGCCAGCCACAGGATGTTCTCAATACGGTGAAAAGGCCGTGTCCATAGAGCGTTAAAAGAGATCAGGACGATGAGAGAGCAGGCCCAGATGAACTCCGGCGCGGTCTTTTTTTGACGTCCGCGCCACAGCATGGCGAGAAAGGAGACGCCCCAGAAGCCCCACATCGCCAAAAGGAGAAGGCCCCCCACGACACCGGTTTCACAGAACCACTGCAAAAACTCGTTGTGGGCCCAGTGGGTGTACTGCCAGGGGTTTTCAGGGTAGGCTTTGAACATCTCGCGCTGGGCTTCGAGGTAATGCCACTTGTACTGACCTAGGCCCACGCCCCACAGAGGATACATCTTGAACATCGTGAAGGACGTGGCCCAGATGCCCGCCCGCCCGCCGATGGTTTCCGCGTGTTGGATCATGTCCACGGTTTTGGAGACCAGCTCCTCGGAGCGCTGTTCATCGACAGCGGCCACCAGACGAAAAACGATGAGAAAAAGCAAAAACACGTGTATCAGCCGACGCGCGTACCCGGCGTTCTCGCCTCTGAATTGCCGCAGGATGATGACAGAAAGCGCCGCCAAGGCCACGAAAAGCGACAATATCGCCGATCGGCTGGTGCTTTGCCACAGTCCCCACACGTTGATGCCCATGATAGCTAGGTTCAGCACCGTCACAGCGGGATGGCGCTTTTTGCCCGACGGGGTTGTCGCGTAGGCAATATAGAGATAGACGGAACTCATGACGCAGACTGCCATCCATAGCCCAAACATGTTCTGCTGTCCCGTGTTGCCGATGTAGTTGCCCGGCGTAGGGAGGATCACCCGCTCCAAGCCGAGTTTTTCGAAAACCTTCATCACGTCCGCGCCGAAAACCGTTACGTCCTTTAGGCCGCGTATCTGAAGCTCCGCAAAGGCAACGTTGACCGCGGCGTTGAGATTGGCGAGCCACAGCAGGAGGCGGAGCGGCCGGTTGGGGAAGGCGTTCCAAGAAATGACGTAAAAGGCCCAGACAGCGGAGAAGCAGATGAGTTCATGAGCGAAGCCGGACTGAGAAAGGATGGGAATCCACAGGGCCTCCGTCATCACGTAGGCCAGAAGCCCCAGCCAGAGCGTTCCAAACCAGTCCACGCGGAAGTTCAGACGATCGCCGTACAGGACAAGGCGGACGCCGGTTATGATCATGGCGATCCCCACGGGTGCGCCCGCCGCCGCCCACTTGAGCAAGTGAAGGGTGTCGTGCCAGGAGGTACCCGAATAAATGAGGTTGGGCAGGGCCAGGGAGATGAACCACAGCGACGCGAGGACAACGGGGGGAACGAGAGGCGGCGCCGCTGAACTCCTCCCTCCTCCGCTTTTCTCCCCCTTTGCCAGATTTGGGCCGACCACGAAAACCACGACCTTTCACAAAAACTTTTACTCTCACGTTCGAAGGAAACGGTAAAACATCAATAGAATCCGGCGTTTTCCCAGCTGATTATCTCCCCTGGAAACACGCTCATCGCGGCGCAGCTGGTTGAATCTGTATGCCCTGCAGCTGCACGCCATAAGAGGATGGCTGGAGAAAATTCTCAATCAGGGACGGGACCCCGATCAGGCGCAGCGTCAGCGTCAACAAGCGCATTTCGTCCCGGAAACTCTCTTCCATCAAGGTCTTGGGGAGCAAGAATTTTTCCGTCCGGACCTCCCCGCCGGGTCTCCAAGCGCCCACCTCTCGGTGATTAACGGAGACCAGCACTGTCAACTCCCGCGCCTTACCGCCGAAGGCCTGCCCCTCCAGCGACAACTCCCAGTCCTCCCGCGGCTCCCGGTCCAGCGCCATGTAAAACTTCACCTTGTTGGCGTAAGTCCTCCATACAACTTGGCTATCCGCCGTGCCCACCGGCATTAGTCCTTCCGACATTCTAAGCCAAGGCAGGGCGTTTTCGTCGGCAAAATCAAGGAAGTTTTCCGGCACAGGCAGGAGGTCCTCCATAAAAGAGAGGTTGATTCCCCTGGTGGTGCGCGCTTGGGACAAACTTCCTAGTTCCGGGGCCGGACTGTAGAAATTCGTTTCCTCCGGGTTGGCGAACTTCTGCCGGATCTGGAAACGGTCGAAAACCCCGTCCCACTCCAACACGCTCCGGTCAAGCAGCACGGGCTGCCCCCAATGAGCGGTGCAGACCTCCTCAATTGTCCGGGATATGTTCCACTGGGCCTCCGCAAAAACGGCGAAAACCCCCAGGGCATTGACCAGGGCAAGACAGAAAGGGACGTAAACAAGGTACTTTTTTCCCTCTGGAACGGGCAGGAGACACGCCAGCGGAAAAAGCCAGAGAAACGGCACATAGCGCATCTGCCAGGCGTAAGGCTGAACGAGCGCCATCGTCAGCAGCGCCGCCAGCAGCCACCCAACGCCGCCGCCGGGGCGGAAGAAGATCAGACCTGGAAGGGAGAGCAGCAAAAGCAGGAAAAACAACGGCCCCAACCCCGCCGCGCGCATGTTGGCCGCCGCAACGAAGGGCTCCCACTCGTCCCAAGAAACGTTGAAGGGGGATTTGATCTTAGCCGGCTCTATGTTCGCCGTGGTGTGGGACATGAGGGACACCAACAGCCTCGTTACGCGGTTGTGGGCCTGGGGGTAGATGATCTGGGCGGGGCCGCTCAAGTCCGCAATGATCCGCCCTTCGGCGCGAAACAAGGGATAGAAGATGTGCCTTCCATTCAAAACGTTCGTGACGTAGGGGGCAAACCCCCAGACGGATACCAGCAGCAGGACGGGACATCCAAGCTTCAGCCCCAAGCGAAGCGCCGACCAAGTTCCCGCGAGAAACCTCCTGGCGGGGGTGCGCCCGCCCGCCTCCCGACACGCCTGAACGAGGCGGTGGAGGACGATCCAGAACAGAATAATAGTTCCGTAGGCAAAGCCCGATGTTTTGACGCCAAACAGCATGGACAGGGACACGATACAAAAGAAATGCTCAAGGCGCGAGGGCGCTCTGCCGCGAAAAAAGAGGTAAGCATAGAAAACGCCGACGGCAGAGAGCGTCGCCAGCGCGCCGTCCACCACGTACCCCGTGAACTGAGTGAGGGCGATAGGGTTCAGGCAGGCAACAGTCCACAGCAGCCGCTTTGATAAGGGTTCATCCTTCATGGCGCCAAGAACAAAGAACAAAGCCGCGAAGAGCAGGAGCAGATGATACGCCGTCCCCAGCTGGAAGTCTCCCCAAGCGGCGGTGACGGCGGCGGCGAAGTACCACGTGGTCTTGGGGAAATACGTGGCCTGATCGCTCCAGGCGTCCGGCAGGCGGCCCAGGTTCATGTAACCGTCGCAGATGGGATTGAAGCCCCCAGCGATGCGGCGAACCGCGGGTTGATGATAGGAAAGTCCGTCAAAGAACGTGTCGAAAAAAAGATAGGAGGCGGCGTGGCAGACAACCAACAGCGCCAAAAAGACGAGGATATCCCGAACGGCTAACTTCTCCCGGCAGTAAAAGGCGACTCCGGCTATGAGTGCTAGGGAAATCCAATATGCCAAGCGCGGCGAACCAACCCGCAGAAGGAGGAAAACGGAAAGGAGAAACGAGGGCAAGGCGACGTAAAGCAGCAAAAGCAGCGCGATAAGAGCGAGCGCGAAACGTCTGGAGAACTTGCCGGCACCGACCTCTGAAAGCCCCCTGCGGTACAGACTCCCCAAGAGCTTCACCAGGCCGCGACGCAGCCGTCCGTCCGGGGCTCCGCGGCGCCGGCGAGGGTTCCGTCGGGCGTTCTCCAGATGATCTCCCCTCGGCCAAAACTGTTGGAGGTGACCTCTGGCACGATCTCATGTCCCCGTGAGGCGAGTTTCAGCGCGGCAGCGGCGGGAAAACCCGGCTCCACCGTGACCTTCATTCCCCCCGACCACTGCCAGCGCGGCGCGTCTAGGGCCTCTTGAGGATTCATCCCGAAATCCACCACGTTGGAGACTACCTGCAAATGTCCCTGAGGCTGCATAAAACCGCCCATCACCCCGAAGGGGCCTACGGGCTGCCCGTCTTTCGTGAGGAACGAGGGAATGATGGTGTTGTAGGGTCTCTTGCGTCCGGCAAGGACGTTGGGGTGCTCAGGGTCCATCGTGAAGCACGAGCCCCTATTGTTGAAAGCGATGCCCGTTCCCGGACAAACCACCCCTGACCCGAAACCCATGTAGTTGCTCTGGATATAAGAGACCATCCGCCCCTCGCCGTCGGCGGTGGAGAGGTAAACCGTCCCCCCGCTCAAAGGATCGCCGGCTTTGAAGTCCGTCGCGCGGTCGCGGAGAATGAGCCTCCCGCGGGCAGCCGCGTACTTGTCCTCCAGAAGCTCGCGGACCGGAACGGCGCTGAAACGCTGGTCCGCCACGTACCTGTGGGCGTCGGCAAACCCCAGCTTAACGGCCTCGATCTGCTTGTGGAAGGTGTCCGCTGAGTCTCGTTCCCGCAGATCGAAGCCCTTGAGAACGTTCAGCGCGATGAGGGCGCAAATCCCCTGTCCGTTGGGGGGAATCTCCCACACGTCATACCCTCTGTAACCGACGCCGATGGGCTCCACCCACTCGGGTTCGAACTCCGCCAGGTCCTCCATCGTGAGGAATCCGTCCGTTTCGCGCGCGAACGCCGCCATTTTCTCCGCGATTTCACCCTCGTAAAAGGCCCTCGCGTCTGTTTCCGCGATTTTCGTGAGAGTGTGGGCGTGATCCTTCGCGGTAAAAAGTTCCCCCGCCTTGGGAGAGCGCCCGTTCGGGGTGAAGACCGCAGCCCATTCCCGAGTCTCCGGTTCCTTCATGAGAGGGTACTTTTTGGCGGCAGCGTTCCAGTTATAAGCCATCGTGACCGATACGGCGTGTCCGTTCTTGGCGTAGTCAATGGCCGGAGCCAGGGCGTTTTTCAAGGGCAGGGCGCCCATTTTTTTCGAAAGCTCCCGCCAGGTGCCCACGGCGCCGGGCACCGTGACCGCGCCCCACCCGTAAGCGGGAACCTGTTTCCATCCCCTGGCCTGGTATGCCTCTGGGGTGCAGGCCCGTGGAGCGTAGCCGCTGCCGTTAATACCGTGGAGCTTGCCGCCGTTCCAAATCAAGGCGAAGGCGTCGCTGCCCAAACCGTTCCCCGTTGGCTCCACGACGGTAAGCGCCGCAGCTGCGGCGATAGCGGCGTCCACGGCGTTACCCCCCTCCTTCAGAACGGCGAGCCCCGCCTGGGCCGCCAGCGGGTGAGACGCCGCGACCATTCCCCTGGAGCCATACACCACGTTTCGGTGGGAAGGATAGCGGTAATGATGCGGGTCGAACCGCGTCACGTCGTACATGTTCGTTCACCTCTCACAGATAGTTCACGAGGAATCCGGCGACGACAATGGACACCGTAGTCACCGATGCCAGTCCCGCCACCACGTAGGCGGGCATGATCCGCTTCAATACCGCTTCCCGCTCCTCCTCGTTTTGGGCCGCAGCGGCTGCCACCTCGTTGGCGATGAGATACGTGGCCGGGAACCCCAAAAGCTGCGCCATCGCGATGCCGAACGTCAGGTTGCGGGAACCAATGAACTTCCACGTCGGCAGAAGGTAAAGAAAGACGTAGATTCCAACGAGCACCGCAGCGAACACGACAAAAGTCTGAAATGCTAGGGATTCCAGGTCTTTCACCTCAATGCTCGCCAGGGAGGGAATGATGGCGGCGAACACGGCCATGTTCAGCAGGCCCACGGTCTTGCCCTTGTCAAGAATTTTCTCCGGGACGACGTGGAGCTGCGCGGTCACGGCCCCCAGAAGGAGCGCCCAGATGGAGTAGTTGACTCTGCCTCCGGTCTGCGCCTGAAGCCAATAGGCCGCCCAGGAAAAAAACGCCGTTACCCCCAGGCAGACAAAGGGCGTATAGTATCTGTCCAGTCCCAGAACGTCGTATATCGTGCGGCCTGACTTCGCCTTGTTCTCGGTCTTCACCGCATGGGAAAGGGCGCCCTCGGCTTTCTTTTTACGGAACTCGGCCAGAACCAGCTCCGCCTCCTTGAGGCCGAAAAAGGAAGCGGGAGGCGTCCCCACGAACTTCTGAACCGCGTAGATGATGGTTCCCAGAGCAGCCACCAGATTCATTCCTTTTTGGGCTGCGCCCTCCACCATGATCTGCGTGGCGATGATGCCTCCGTTGACCACGGGAATCGAGACGAGCGCGGCTTGCCTGCCTATCAGCGGAATGACGAGAAGCACGGAGACCAGGGCAGCCGCCATGGCCAGGCAGGACATGACGACGGTTTTCCACTCGCGGATCAACTCTCCCATGTTGATGGTCGTCCCCATGTGGAAAATGATGAACACGGACGCCCAGGTTCCCAGCTCACCCAAACGCGCCTTGGTAATGATGTCCGGCGGCAGAAAGTCCGTGAGAAACCCGATCAGGAAGAGTATGAGCGCCACAAAAACCGAGGAGAGCCGCGCTTTGGTGAGCACGGCGCAAATGTCGCCAACGGCGAAAATCGCCAGGCAGAGAAACAACAGGTAACTCACGTTCAACATTACGAAAACCCCTTTCTGACCGGTTCCTTTTCGGAAGTATAGTTTATCACTTTTTTTGTTCCTTTAACGCTATTTGGAAGCCTTAAATAGTTATGGATATTTGTCTTCCGTGATAGGTAAAAGAGCTTTTGACTGTATGGAAGTTTTGATATAAATTTTATCATATAATGACGAAGGGAGATGATAAAATGAGCGCAGCGAACGCGGCCGAGAACAAAATGGGCGTTATGCCTGTTAACAAGCTGCTCCTTTCGATGTCCCTGCCCATGATCGCGTCAATGTTCGTTCAGGCCCTGTACAACATCGTGGACAGCGTTTTCGTCGCTAGGGTCAGCGAAGACGCCCTCACGGCGGTTTCAATGGCGTTCCCGGCTCAGATGCTGGTGGTCTCCGTGGCGGGCGGCACCGGAGTAGGCATGAACGCCCTGCTCTCGCGAAACCTGGGAGAAAGGAACTTCGACGTGGCTAACCGAACGGGCCGGAACGGGATTTTCCTGGCCGCCGTGATCAGCGCCGCCTTTGCCCTCGCCGGGGTCTTCCTTGCCCGCCCTTTCTTCGAGAATCAGACCGCCGTCGCAGGCATCGCGGAAGACGGCACGGCATACCTGCGTATCTGCGCCATCTGCTCTTTCGGGCTGGTTTTCCAGATGACGCTGGAGCGCCTGCTCCAGTCCACGGGGAAGACGTTTTACTCCATGATCACGCAGATAACAGGGGCCTTGACCAACCTTGTGCTGGACCCCATCATGATCTTCGGGCTTTTTGGCTTCCCGAGGCTGGGGGTGGCAGGGGCAGCTGCTGCCACCGTAGTGGGACAGTGCGCCGCCTCCGCCCTGGCGATCTACTACAACGTGACGAGCAACCGGGAGCTGAACTTGAACATGAAGGGCTTCCGGCCCGACTCGCGGGTTATTGCCCGGATTTACTCCGTGGGAGCGCCGTCCATTCTGATGATGTCCCTGGGGTCACTGACGGTTTTCGGACTGAACAAAATTCTGATCCGCTTCACGACGGCGGCTGTCGCGGTTTGCGGCATCTACTTCAAGCTCCAAAGCTTCGTCTTCATGCCGATTATCGGCCTGAACAACGGCATGGTGCCGATTTTGGCCTACAACTTTGGCGCGCGCAAACCGGAGCGCATAAAGCGGACGATTCTGCTCAGCGTGTGCTACGCGACGGGCATTATGCTGACCGGACTGGCGGTCTTCTGGCTCTTCACGCCAGAGCTTCTGGGGTTTTTCAAAGCCTCGGAGACGATGCTCGCGATAGGGGTGCCCGCCCTGCGCAGAATAAGCCTGAGTTTCCTGTTCGCGGGGTTTTGTATTTGCACGCTTTCGGTTTGTCAGGCGCTGGGGCACGGGTTCTTCACCTTGGTGGTGTCGGTAGTACGCCAGATAGCGGCGCTGCTGCCTGCCGCTTACGTGCTCTCGCTTTTGTGGGGGCTCAACGCGGCTTGGTGGTCTTTCTTCATCGGAGAGATATTTTCCCTCACCCTCTGCGTCTACTACATGAGACGCCTCTACCTGACGGAAATCAAACCCCTGAGCCTGGAATAACAAAGGATTCTGCAGGGCCGGAGCCCCACAAGGGGTTAATCAGCGTTTCCTTAAAAAGCTGCAGAATTGTTTATCATATCACATAGCCACACGTCGAAACTGTTTAAGGAAGCACTGATTAATGGGGTTCTTAGGAGCCTGAGGCCCCTAAGCGGGGTTTGAGGCGGAGCCCCACAAGGGATTTAATCAGCGCTTCCTTAAGCTTATTGAAAAAACACTCTACAATGTGCCGTTCCTTGTACTGAAAAAATCACACTTCTACAGTTTCGTAGCGTTCGCTTTCGGCGGAATACAACACCCGAATGGGTGTCAGCGACTACATCAACGCGGCTGGGGGCTACCTGCGCACTGCCCACAAACGCCTTTTATACCTGATGAAGAGCGATGGTGCCATTATTCGCCTGATCCGGGACACCAGCCTGCTGTCGAGTAAAAAATGGACGCCGTCCAAGGGATTTTCCGCTGTTGTGGAGCCGGGGGACGTGATCGTTGTGCCCGTGAAGTACTCCAACAGGCAGTCACTGGAAACATTCAAAGACGTTGTGGACATTATTTATAAAGTGGCGGTGAGCGTGGGAGTGCTGATCAAGTAAGGTGAACTTATGAGGAGGGGCCAGGGTGTATTGAGGTCAATCAAAAGGTTACCTGGAGAACGTCGTTTTCCGGCGTTCCAGGATATATAAGGAGGGGTTAAGGTGAAAAAAGCGCTGTTGGTTTTCGGAGTATTGGTTCTTGTGACGGTTTGGTGCGGTGCGACCTTCGCGGTGGAACAAGATGTGGCGGAACAAGACGCGATCGAACAAGACGTGGATGGCGCGGTAGGGCATGGCGGCGGCGGCGGCGGCGGCGGCGGCGGCTGCAGCGCGGGTTTGCTGTCGGCAGCGGGGCTTTTGTTGCTGTCAGGGCTTCCTCTTTTGCGCAAATAGGGCCGAAGTGCGGGGGAGGCGCGTTCTTTGCTTTGTGACCGTTCTCGTGCTCCTTTTACCAGAGAACGGATGGTGCGCCAGAGCCGGCGGAGCGGCCAATCCGGGCTTCACCGGCCTCTGGGAGTATCCCGCAGCGGAGATGCCCGAGGACGGGGTTGGACGTTTCGGTTTCACCTGGGCCTCCCCTTACGCTTTTTATTACGTGAACCTGGCGTGGCTGCCGTGGCTGGAGGTCAACACCCGTCTATCGACCTTCGACAACCTTCACGTCACGCCAAGCAACCAAGTCAACGACCGAGGCGGCGGGCGGCGCTACATGGACAAGGCCGTAGACCTCAAGATGATGCTGCACCGCTCTCGCAAGCGGCACGTTCCGTCCCTGGCTTTGGGTGGTACCGACGTGATGGGGACGGAGCTGATGAAGGCCTGGTACGGCGTGGCGACATGGCGTTCCGAGGGGCTGGCCGTTTCCCTTGGCTACGGCACGGACAGGATGAACGGCCTTTTCGGGGGCGTGTCTTGGGAAGCGTCGCCCTGGCTGACTCTAAAGGCCGAGTACAGCCCCATGGACTACACGCTGGACCGCGCGGGCAGACTCAAGCCCCACCCTGGCGAGGCCAAGGCGAAGTACAACGTTGGCGCGGCGTTGAGCGCTCCCTGGGGTACGGAGCTGGCCGTCAGTTACCAAAGAGGTGAGGAATTCGTCGTTTCCCTGTCTCACCGCTTCAACTTGAAGGGGACGTTTCTTTCCGGCAAGGGAAGAAACACGGCCTGCGAGGCCCCAGGCGCCGCGCGGATCGCGGAGTGGGAGGACGTTGACCTGAAAAAGCTGTGCGGAGAAATCGCCGGCGCGCTTTCGCAGTTCGTCCGAGTGCGGGACGTGGAGGCGGCGGCGGGCGAGAAAAAAATTTACGTGGCCTACGAGAATTACGGGCACTCCTCACAGGCGGAGGCGATGGTTCGCGTTCTGGTGGTTTTGGCGGCGGTCTCCCCTCACCTGGACGAAGTGACGCTGATTCTGAAAGTACGAGGCGTCCCTGTGATTCGAGCGGAATTCCCTGGAGAGGTTCTTTTCGGAATCCGCGTCCGAGACCTGACGGCCAAAGACCCGTGGCAAGAGACCCGCTTCCTCTGGGCGGAGAAAAAAATTTTCGACGGCCTTGAAAAAGAGGGAAAGCTGCTGTACCGAAGTGAGCGCTCTCAGCGGGACCGGGCAAGCCATGAGTTCAAGGCGATGCCCGTCTACGAGCCCCGCATCGACCAAACCCTGGACGACGACTACCAGAGCCGCTGGAGTGTGGACTTCGTGTACGAGCGCCGCTCCAGCAGCGGATGGGGGGCTGCGGCCGACGTGAGGGTTCCGGTGTGGAGCGATGTGGACATCTACTGGGAGCCGGACGTCACCCAAAAAAACCGCCTCCATCGCGCGGCGGTCAGCCTTCTGGAGAAAGTCGGAGACGAGCTTCAAATATGGACTGTGAACGAAGCGGGCTGGCTGGACAAGCGTCATTTCGGCCTTAACCACTGGCAGAGGGTTTACTCGCGGGATGGCCGCTGGTGGGCGGGGCCGCGTCTAGGATTTGTGCGGGACCGTGATCCCCATTCTTTCTCAGGTCTGGCCAGAGGCAGAGTCGATTACGAAGCTGAAGGGTTCGACGATGATTCCTTTTCACCTTGGCGATTGGGCCTGTGGGCGCAAGGGGGTTATTTCGCGCCGGGGCTGGGTTTGGACCTGCAGGTGGACGTGGGCCGCTTCCTCGACGAGGACGTGGGGGTAAGAGCTTCGGCGATTCGCCGGTGGGACGGGGCGGCGTTGGGTTTCTGGCTCTTTTACACGCAGCGTTCTTCCGAAGCCTTGACGAACGCGGGCATACACCTGGAACTTCCAGCGGAGCGGTGGTTTGGGAGCTGGTTCGGAAATCCCAGCGCCCATGTGTGGGAACAGGAAATGCCGCTTCCTTCGACCTGGACCGTGGACGCTGGGCGTATGCCGGGCAAGTGGCGCGATCCGGAGAGGCTCCTGTCCCAGCTGAGGCCGGTGGAGCTCAAAGAGAACGTGAAAAATCTGTTGGAGGAATTTTGTTCCTTCGAGGCCTCTGAATCGGACGAGCAAGGTGAGTATGGCCTGATGGACTATCTTTTGAGGTGACGCCCTATGAAAAAGATGTTGTTCAGCTTTTCGCTGGTTGTCCTGTGGGCGGCTGCCGCGTGGGCGGAGGAAGTCACACGCTATGAATACAAAATCCTCAGACTCGGCTCGTTGTCAGCGCTGCAGGGGGCGAAGCCGGAGGGCAAGCTCGGCGAGATCGAGGGCGCTCTCAATCGGGAAGGGTTTCAGGGCTGGGAGATGGTGAATTTCTTTGCTGTGCGGACGACCTTCGACCCCAACGTGTTTTTTGTCGCCATGAAAAGGCCGCTGAATTCACTAACGGAGAAAAAAGAAAGCAAGGAGGGCGGGCATGAAAAATAAAATCGTTTCCAGTGTGGACTGCCTCGCTTTCGCCATATCTCTCGATTCTATTAAACGCCTGCTGCTGATCGCTGCGCAGGTCACTCTGGATATGGCGATTTACTGGACCTGCCTGGAGTCAGTGCGAGTCTTCTGGCTCTCCGCCGAAGTCCCTCCTCTTTGGGTGGAGAGGGAGATATTTTTTTGCGGCGTGTTTCTGATCTGTTTTTGCTTCAGGTCGCTTTACGCGTTCCGTACCTGGATGTTCTGGGATGAAATGCGGGAGGTGCTGAAGGCGTCCGCGGCGGCAGTGCTGGTCATCGTAACGTATTTTTTCGTCTTCAAGCTGCAAATTTCGCGTCTGATTGTGGTTGTGGCGGCCGTGCTTTTCGTCCCCACATGCTTGTTTGCTCGCTATTGTGTCCGGCGTCTGGCCGTGAGGTTAGGCTTTTTGCGAACCGCCGTTCTAGTCATCGGCGCAGGCAAAGCGGGCGGGCTTTATGCTCAGAAAGTGGCGCGGCATCCTTTTATGGGCTGCCAAATTGTGGGTTTTTTGGACGACGACCCGCAAAAGCTGAATTATCGCATGATGGGCATTTCTGTCCTGGGCAGGTTGGAGGACTTCGAGGAGGCGGCACGCGGCCTGGACGTGGACGAGGTGATCGTGGCCATCCCCACGGCAGGGCGGGACTTGCTGGCGCGGATTTTGAACATCGTGGAGATGCGAGTGAAGCGAGTCAGCTATATCCCCGACATGTACATGCTGACGACCTTTTCCGCCACCAT
>JAITGX010000003.1 GCA_031280275.1 Synergistaceae bacterium | reverse complement strand
GAGTGTTTTTTCAATAAGCTTAAACAGTTTCGGCGTGCGGCCGCGCGATATGATAAGCTGTCCTGCAGCTTTTTAAGTTTTGCATTAATAGCTTCTATTATGATTTTATTGAAATAATATTGCTCCTCCTAGTTTTAAAACACACCCTAATTAAGAGGAGGACAAGGGGCTTATCCCTGGACTGGTATAATTTTGATAAGGTTTTCGTTTTGGGGAAGCCGCGATGCTGGGCGCTGCGTATCGGAAATCCCCAGAGGAGGCGGTCTTGTGAGGGTGGAAAAGAGACTGGACGCCCCGCCGTGGCTGGGGGGCGCGGTGACGCTTTGCTCCGTGCTGCTGGCGCTGGCGGTTGGAGGCGTGTTCTTGTACGCTCAGGGGGTTTCGCCTCTGCGGGCCTACGCGCTGATTTTGCAGTCCGCTTTCGGCAGCGTTTATGACCTCAGCGAGACGGGGGTGAAGGCCCTCCCCTTGGCGATGGTCTCCCTGGCCGTGACGCTCTGCTTTACCATGCGGATATGGAACATCGGGGCGGAGGGGCAGGCGCTGCTGGGCGCGCTGGCGGCGGCGGCGGCGGTGCGATACTTTCCTGCGGAGAACCGGGCCGCGATGCTGACGTTGATGGCCCTGGCAGCGGCGGCGGCGGGAGGACTCTGGGCGGGGCTCGCCGGGTTCCTGAAGACGCGCTGGAACGTCAGCGAGATCATCACGACCCTGATGCTGAATTACATCGCCATACGCCTTTTGGAGTTCTTCGTCTACGGGCCCTGGCGCGACCCCTCGTCTCTGGGTTTTCCCATGACGCGCCCGTTCATAGAATCCGCGCGGCTGCCCACGCTCTGGGGGACGCGCATCCATATGGGCCTCTACGCCCTGGTGTTCCTGACCGCCGCGGCGGAAATTCTGCTCAAAAAGACACGGTGGGGCTACGAGATCTGCGTGACGGGCAGCAACGAGCAGGCGGCGCGCTACGCGGGAATGAATACCGCCGCAAGCGCGCTCTTGGTGATGTTTCTGTCTGGGGCCGTGGCGGGTTTCGCCGGAATGTGCGAGGTATCTGGGCTTCAGGGACGGCTTCAGGCCGGGTTCTCGGCGCAGTACGGCTACACAGCGGTGATCGTGGCGTGGCTGTCGCGGCTGAACCCACTGCTCATTCCGCCCGTGGCCTTTCTGATGGGGGCCCTGCTGGTAGGGGGTGAGGCGCTCCAGATCGGCATGGGCCTTCCCCTGGCCAGCGCCATGGTCCTTCAAGGACTGATTCTATTTTTCGTGCTGGGCGGAGAGTTTTTCCAAAATTTTCGCGTTCGCCTGAGCCGCGGGGAGGAAAGCTGATGGAAGCGCTGACGGCCATTCTGGCGGCTGCCGTGCGGAGCGGCACGCCGATTCTCTACGCCGCTCTGGGGGAGATATTGACGGAAAAAAGCGGCGTGATGAACCTAGGGTTGGAGGGAATCATGCTGATGGGCGCGTTCTCCGGCTTTGCCGCAGCCAGCGCCTCCGGCAGCCCCTGGGTAGGCCTCCTTGCCGCTTTCGGCATAGGGGTGTGCTTGGGGTTGATTCACGCCTTCCTCACCGTCTCGCTGGGCGGCAGTCAGGTGGTAGCCGGTCTGGCAATGGCCATGTTCGGGAGCGGAACCAGCGCCCTGATGGGACGCGGTTACGTCGGAGCGGGAATTGAAGGCATTGGCGCGTGGCGTGTTCCCTTCCTGTCGGAGCTTCCAGTGGCCGGAAGGGTACTTTTTTCGCAGGACGTGATGGTTTACGCCTCCTTCTGCCTGGCATTCCTGCTTTACGGGTTTTTCTGGGGCACGCGCCCCGGCATGAACCTGAGAGCCGTGGGGGACAGCCCTCAGGCGGCGGACGCTATGGGGCTCCCGGTGGCGCGCATCCGGTGCGTTTGTACGGCTTTGGGCGCGGGTTTGACGGCTCTGGGGGGCGCGTACATGTCGGTGGCCTACAACAAGTTCTGGGCCGAGGGCATGGCGGCTGGACGCGGGTGGATCGCCGTCGCGATGGTCATTTTTTCGATTTGGAACCCTCTCCAGGCCGTGCTGGGAGCCTACCTCTTCGGCGGGGTTGAGGCGTTCCAACTCCGGCTCCAGGCCGCCGGGACGTCCGTGCCCACACCGCTCCTGATGATGCTGCCCTACGTCATGACGATTCTGGTGCTGCTCTTCATCTCCATCGCAGGCAAAGGACGGCTCTCCCTAAACGCTCCCGCCGCCCTAGGCGTTCCTTTTCATAGAGAAGAAAGGGATTAGGGCTCAGGCGGAGCCCAAGGGCTTTTGAGGAGGGATGGGTGTGCTGAGTGGAAAATATCTGAAATATCCGTTCCGCCTTGCCATGGCGGCGTTGGTCTCGGCCGCCGTCTATTCCGCCGCGTACTTCTGGGTGCTGCGGGCGTGGAACACGGAGGACTCCTTAGCAGTGGAGATATTGGACGTCGGGAAGGAGACGGCGCCCTCCCAAGAAAGGCCGGACGAGCCCTTCCAGACGGTGAAGGTGGATTTGGCTATACGGGTGCTGACGGGCGACAGGGCGGGGGAGGTGTTTTCCATCACGGCGACACAGATGGCGGGAAGCGGGATCGAGCTGAGGAAGGGGCGGCGGTACGTGCTTGTCGCCGACGTTTTCGAGGACGGGTCAGCGCAGTACTCGATAGCGGACGTCCTCCGCGCGCCTTCAGTAGCTGGGGTCATCGTCTTCGTTTCCGCGTGCCTGGCGCTCTTCGCTGGGAGCGCTGGCGTCAGGGCGTTGGCCGGATTGGCGCTTTCCATCGCCTGCCTCTTGTGGGGGTACGTGCCGCTGGCTGCCCAGGGCTTTCCCCCCGTGCCTTTAGCCTTCTTGGCGGCGCTTTTCATCGCTGCCGCCACCGTTTTCTGCGTGGTTCACCGGAAGGAGTCGCGGGCCGTGGCGCTGGGGGGGACTTTAGGCGGCATGGCCGGGGCGTACCTGCTGGCCCACCTGATGACGTGGCTCTGGCAGTTGTCCGGGCTGGCGGGTGACAGCGCTTCCCTGCTGGCCACAACCCTGCCCGAAATCGATATGAAGGGCGTGCTGCTGGCCGCTGTCGTTATTGCCTCCCTGGGTGCGGTGCTGGACGTGGGGATCTCCATAACGGCCTCTATGTCGGAGCTGGTGGATTACGACCCGAACATCCCCCTGACGCGTCTGTGGAGCGGGGGCCTTCGCGTGGGTTCCGAGGTGTTGGGCAGCATGATCAACACGCTGATTCTGGCTTATATCGGGAGTTCTCTTCCCATAACGATTCTCATCAGTAACGCGGGCGCGGACTTCTGGGGTCTGATGAACGATCCCTACGTGGGTCAGGAGATCGTCCACAGCCTGGCGGGGACTTTGGGGCTGCTGCTGACCATCCCGGCGACAGCCTCGTTTTTCATTTTGAGAGAAAAAGTTCTCCGGGAAAAAATTTCACGCGAAAGGGTGCTGTGACGCGATGCGAAGACGGAAAAGCCAAGCCGAAGACGAGCAAAACATCAAAGCTGTTATCGACATCGGGAGCAACGCGGCTAAACTGCACGTCGCCCACAGGCAGGGCGCCCACCTGTGCCACCTGTACGACACCACCGAGCCCGTTCTTCTGGGAAAGACGCTGGAAAGCGGCCTGATGGACGAGGAAGCCATACGGCGCGGGGTCGAGGCCGTGACCCGACTGGCGCGGCTGGCCCGCGAGAAGGGGGCGAAGCCCCGCATTGTGGGAACTATGCTGCTGCGAAACATCCGAAACGCGGACGAATTCATCCGCCGCGTGTGGGAGGACACCGGTATCGGTACCGAGGTTCTTTCCGAGGCGGAAGAGGCGAGGCTGGTGTGGGCAGGGGCGACCCAGGGATGGACGGGCGCGGAAAACGTGGCGGTGTTCGACGTGGGCGGCGGCAGCACGGAGTTCATCTTGGGCACACCGGGCCCGGAATCTTCCATCGTTCAGTCGTGGAGCGCGCCCGTGGGAACGTCCCATCTCAACGAAAAATTTTTCAATAGGGACCCCGTCAGACCAGGCGCCGTGGATTCCGCGCGGAAACACGTCCGAAAGCTGATCGCCGCCTGTTCTTTCCCGGACGCCGGACGTCCGCTTTCCGTTATCGGCCTGGGCGGGGGAGTGACCGCCCTCGCTTCCCTGAAGCTGAGGCTCCAGTGCTTCAACTACACGGCGCTGGAGGGAACCGCTCTCACGCGAGAAGAGGTCGAGGCTCAGACCCTGCTCTACGCGTCTTCCACGCTGGCCGGGCGCATGAAGATCAACGGCTTGCCGGCCAAACGGGCGGGCATCGTCCTCGCCAGCTCGTGTATCGTGCAGTGTGCCCTTGAAACTCTGGGAGTTCAGGCCTTTCGGGTCAGTATCAACGGCCTCCGCCATGGACTCCTCATTGAGATGTTCGAAAAGGGGAACGACGGCAAATCCCTGGCCGATTCCCGAGTCACGGTTCGATGAGTTCCCGCAGGAACGGAGGCAGGGCGAAGGCGGCCCGGTGAAGTTCGCCGCTGTAGTAGCAGCTTCCCTGGACCTCGCGCAAGGGCACGGCGGGGTCCGGCCCCAGGGACGCCGCGCCGTAGGTCCACATGCCCGAGGGGTAGGTGGGGACGGCTCCCCAGTATACCCGAACGACGGGAAACACCTTTCTCATTTCCGCCACGGCCTGCCGCATCAAAGCGGTGTCGGCGAAGGGGGACTCCGTGAGTTCCGTCATCATCCCGTTGGGGTTCAGTATTTTTTTCAGCTCCGAGTAAAAAGGAGCCTGGAAGAGCCCCGCCGCGAAATCCACGGGGTCGGTGCTGTCCACGATGGCCACGTCGAAGCGGTCGTCCGTGACGCGGATGTACTCCAAGGCGTCTATGCAGCGCACGTCCGCCCTGGGGTTTTCCAGCTCGCGGCCCACGTTGGGGAGGTGCTCCTTCGATGCCTGGATCACTTCCTGGTCGATGTCGATCAGGGTGCAGGACTCCACCTCAGAGTGGCGGAGGACCTCGCGCAGGATGGCGCCGTCACCGCCCCCCACGATCAGCACGCGCCGCGGGTTGGGGTGAGCGGCCAAAGGCACGTGTGCCATCATCTCCGAGTAGCAGAACTCGTCCCGCTCCGTCAGCTGTATCGCTCCGTCCAGAACCAGCGCGCGCCCGTACTCCGGCGTTTCCACGATCAGCAGGTCCTGATAGGGCGTTTTTTTTCGGCAAAGCGTCCGCGTCACGCGCAGGGACAGTCTCATGTTTTCGGTCTGCTCCTCCGTCAGCCACAGGTCGTTGACGCGCGCCGCCCGCACCACCGGCCCCTTCGCCCCGTCTATCTTCTTGACCATGTTGACCATGGAACAGCCTCCTTATTATGAATCGTTTGGGTACTCTAAACCTCCTAAATTCTACCATGTGTTCACGTTCTCAGCGCGTTTGCCCCGCGCAGTCCGAAAAGGGGCTTGACTATGGGAGTACTTTCATTGATAATACAAGCAGTGTTCCGCTTTCCGCGAAGGCGAGAAACGTGCGCCCAAGGGTTGATTACGGTAAAGTTGAAGATTGGGGTGTAGCCAAGCGGCAAGGCAGCGGACTTTGGCTCCGCCATCGTTGGTTCGAATCCAGCCACCCCAGCCGCAGCTGATTTCGAAGGGGGCTGTTTCTCCCCTGTTTTTTTGGACGCTTCGAGGTGAGCAAGAGTGCCGGACTCCACGCTGGGGGTTCTCATTTTGGCGGCGGGAAAGGGAACTCGCATGAAAAGCGCCCTTCCCAAGGTTCTTTTTCCGATTCTCGATAAACCTATGCTGGGGTACCTCCTGAAAACCATTCTAGAGGACGGTTTTGGTGACGTTGCCGTTCTCGTGGGTCACGAAGGGGAGCGAGTGCGCGATTATCTTAGGATATTTCCATCCGTGGAGGTCTTGTGGCAGGAAGAGCAGCTCGGCACAGGCCACGCCGTCCAGGTTGCCCGCCCGTGGTGGGGTCGTTTCAGGCAGCTTCTCGTCCTCAATGGAGACTTGCCTTTCCTTTCTTCCGATACCTTAAAATCTTTTGTCCAGGAACATCGCGGCGCTGGGGCTGGCTGCTCCCTGCTCAGTTTCGTCACGGAGCGGCCCGACGGGTATGGGCGCGTGCTGCGCGGCCCGGAGGGGGTCTTCGTCGTCGAGCACAAGGATGCCTCTCCCGAACAGCGCCTGGTGCGGGAGGTCAACGCGGGGTGCTACGTTTTCGCGACAGAAGCGCTTTCGCGGGTGATCGGCCGCCTCAAAAACCGCAACGCTCAGGGAGAGTACTACCTCCCCGACGTGGTGGCCCTAATGAACACAGAGGGCTTGAAAGCCCACGCCGCGGTCGCTGGAGAAGACGAGCTGCTGGGCGTCAACACTCAGGCGGAGTTGGCGGAAATGACGCGGCGGATGCGGGATTCCCTCGTTCAAGGCTGGATGGCGATGGGGGTGCGGGTCATGGACCCCTCAGCCGTGTGGATTGGTCCAGACGTTAAGCTGGCCCCTGGCGTCTGTCTTATGCCGGGGGCCCAGATATGGGGAAATTCCGTAGTTGGCGAGAACAGCACGGTGGGGCCCTGCTGCATCCTGCGCAACGCCGTCCTGGGTCGGGAGGTCACTTTGACGGCGCACGTCATCGTCGAGGACAGCGAACTCCGCGACGGCTCCAAGGCGGGGCCCTTCGCCTACATCCGGGAGGGTTCCCTCCTGGGTGAACGCGCCTTCGCGGGGAAGTTCGTCGAGCTGAAAAAAACCTCGGTGGGGAAAGGCAGCAAAGTTCCCCACCTTTCCTATATGGGCGACGCGGTTTTGGGGGAAGATGTCAATATAGGAGCGGGCAGCGTGACGTGCAACTACGACGGCAAGAATAAGTTCCCGACGAAGATAGGAGACCGCTGTTTCGTAGGAAGCGATACCATGATGGTTGCCCCTGTGACTTTAGGCGACGACAGCGCCACCGCCGCGGGCTCGACCGTTACGGCGGACGTGCCGGAGGGTGCGCTGGCGGTGGGGCGCGCGCGGCAGAAGAACATCGAGGGCTGGACGCGCGCGCGAAGACGGCGGTAGGAGAAAAAATAGGAGAAAAAAGCGGAAACGATGAAAGTGGAGGCGGGGTTCGTGTCTGGCATGAAGGATCTCAAAATTTTCTCCGGTACGGCGCACCTGGAATTTGCCAAGCGCATTTGCAGCGAGCTGGGAGTGAGGCTTTCTGCGGCGAGGCACTATCGTTTTTCGGACGGTGAGATCGGCCTTTCCATTGACGAAAGCGTCCGCGGGTCCGACGTGTTCGTTATCCAGCCCACGTGCTTTCCGACCAACGACAACTTGATTGAACTGCTCATCATGGTGGACGCTTTCAAGAGAGCTTCGGCCAGCCGGGTAAACGTGGTGACGCCCTACTTCGGCTACGCCCGCCAAGACCGCAAAAGCAAGCCCCGGGAGCCTATCACGGCCAAGCTGGTCGCCAACCTTATCACGAACAGCGGGGCGGACCGGGTGATTACGGCCGACCTCCACGCGGGACAGATTCAGGGTTTTTTTGATATTCCCGTGGATCACCTCACGGGAATGCCCCTCTTGGCCTCCCACTTTAAGGAGACCTTGGAGGCCGAACTCCAAAACGGCGAGGTCGTCGTCGTCTCGCCCGACGTTGGCGGCGTGGTTCGGGCCCGGCACTTCGCGGTTATGCTGAAGGCCGACCTAGCCATCGTGGACAAGCGCCGTTCTTATGAAATGGCGAACTTTTGCGAGGTCATGGACATCATCGGGGAGGTGAAGGGGAAGATCGCCATTCTCGTGGACGACATCATCGACACGGCGGGAACGATCTGCAACGCTTCGGCGGGACTGAAGCAGCGCGGATGCCGGTCGGTCTTCGCCTGCGCCACCCACGCGGTGCTCTCCGGCCCGGCCATGAAGCGTCTCAACAGCTCTGAGCTGGACAAGCTGGTGTTCTCCGACACGATCCCTCTGCCGGAAAACAAGCGCACCGACCGGCTGACGCAGCTCTCGATAGCCCCTCTCTTCGCCGAGGCGATCCTTAGAGTCCACAGCGACCGCTCCGTCAGCAGTCTCTTCGAAAAGTAGCAAGCAAGGGGCAAAGCCCCTTGACCCGTTAGCCCTTCGGGCGCGTGACAGGAAGTGTACGGCCCCTCCCGTTGGTCGGGGGGGGGGAGCTTGAGGCAGAAGGATTTATCGTGAAATATTACATTCTTATGGGGAGTCCTAGGAAGCTGGGTAACACCGCGGCGCTCACGGCTTCGTTTCTTGATGAGCTGACAGCTTTGGGTGCAGAGCACCAGTCTGTTTGGCTCTATGACAAGCGTATAGAGCCTTGCGTCGCCTGTCGGGCGTGCCAGAAAGATTGGCTGACTTTTGGATGCCGTCATGAAGATGACGTTCAGGGGATCTTCAACGCCATTCTCGCCTGCGAGACCATCGTGCTGGCGACGCCCATTTACTCCTGGTACTGTACCCCTCCCATGAAGGCGCTTTTGGACCGCCTGGTATACGGCATGAACAAATACTACGGGGATGAAAAGGGCCCCTCGCTCTGGGAGGGAAAACGGCTGGCCCTGATTGTCACCTGTGGGTACCGGCCTGAAAAGGGGGCGGATCTGTGGGAGGCGGGAATGAAACGCTACTGCCGCCACTCTCGGCTCCAGTACGCGGGAATACTGGCCGAGCGAGACCGAGGGTACGACACCATTTTCCTGGACAAGGAAAAAGACGTTCACGCGAGGCTGTTTGCGCGGAGTTTGGCAGCGCTTCCTTAAGGAAGCACAAGGAAGCACTGATTAAAGGAAGCACTGATTAATGGGGTTCTTAGGGGCCTGAGGCCCCTAAGCGGGGGGTGGGGCAGGGCCCCGCAAAGGACTTAATCAGTGTTTCCTTAATTCTAATTTTCTGGAGGTTTTTCTGATGACGTTGACCGAGATGACGGTAAAGGATTTTACGGAAACGTTGGCGTCGGACTCGCCTGCACCGGGGGGCGGGAGCACGGCGGCCTTGGCCGGGGCTTTGGGGGCGGCGCTGGTGTCGATGGTGTGCCGCTTGACCGTCGGAAGACCCAAGTACGCGGAGTACAACGCCCTGGCCAAGGACGTCCTGCCGAAGTCGGACGAGCTGAAGGAGAAGCTCCTGGACGCGGTGCAGAAGGACACGGACTCTTTCGGCGAGGTTATAGCCGCCTTCGGAATGCCAAAAGAGACGGATGAGCAGAAAGCCCAGCGCAGCGCGGCGATCCAGGCCGCTTACAAGGGCGCCGTCGCCTCACCCCAGGAGACGGCGGAGTACTGCTTGGCCGTGATGAAGCTCGCCGACTCCCTGACGGGCAAAAGCAACCCCAACGCGGCCAGCGACCTGGCGGTGGGAGCGACCCAGGCCCTGGCGGGGTTCAAAGGAGCCTTGGCGAACGTGAGAATTAACCTGCCGTTTCTGAAAGATATTGCCTACGCGGCTGAGAAGAAAGCTTGGCTCGACCGCGCGGAGCAAGAGGCCGGAGACCTGATCCGGTCCGTGGAGTCCGGGGTGGCCCGGTTGACGGCGTCGTAATAGATGATTGCCGGGATAGGGGTAGACCTTTGCAGTATAGCGCGCATGGAGAAGGCGGTCAAAGGGGACCATTTTGTGCGGCGCATATTTCGCCCGAAGGAAATCGCCTACGCCAACGCCAAGGGGAACAACCGCGCCCGGGCGGCTAGTTTCGCGGCGGCTTTCGCGGCGCGGGAGGCGTTCGCCAAGGCCAGTGGCATCTCCATGTACCATCTGACCCTTTCCTCGCGGATATGCCTGGAGCGAGAGGAGGGTCAGCCTCCCCATTTGGTGGTCCCGCCGGAATTGGACGATGGGTTTACTTGGGGTTACAAGCGGGCGTGGGTGTCCCTGAGTCATGACGGAGACTACGCCGTGGCCGTGGTGGTCATCGAGGCGACGGCTGGGCCATGAGGAACAGGAAACGCCGTCTGCGCGTGGACTGGGACGAGGAAATGCGCAAAACCGAGCGCATACGGCGGAGAGGCTTTTTTATCTCCGCTTTGGGACTGGGGGTCGCGGTGCTGTTCACTTTCGGGGGAGGGCGTTTTGGCGGGAGCGTGGGTATGACAGAAATAGGTCCAAAGGTTCTGTTTGCGCTTTTTCTCACCCTCTCTTCCGCGCTGTGCCTGGCTTTGGCCGCAGCCTTGGCGCGCGTCGTGCCCCGCGTGAGGGAGCGCCTGCGTCAAGGCCCATCTAAAGGTGAACGCTCCGATAGCGCACATTCCAATCAAGAAGAAAAATGAACTTCCGTTTCCGCTCTTTCTCCGAGGAGGAGACGTTTCACTTTGGGCGAGCTCTAGGGACGGCGCTCCTGCCGGGAGTGACGGTGCTGCTTTTCGGCGAACTGGGGACGGGCAAAACGGCCCTGGTGCGGGGAGTGGGCGACGCCCTGGGAACGACCCGCGTCCGCAGCCCCTCCTTCACCTTGGTGAACGAGTACCTGACCAGCAGGTTTACCCTGGTTCACGCCGACCTCTATCGCCTGGAGCCTGAGGACGTGGAAGGACTTGGTTTGGACGAGGACGGCGGGGAGCCTCGCGCGTTGTTGATAGAGTGGCCGGATCGGTGGAGGTCTCCCCCCCGCGATGCGTTGAAGGTTTTTATCGAGTTCATCAAGATTGATATGGGGATAGGGCGGATGTTCGAGGCGATCTCCGAGGGCGTCAAGGCAGAAGCGACGCTCCAAAACTGGATAGCGGCGCTGAAACGAGAGGGAGCAGTAAATGAACAGCGGGACGGGTAAAGCGCTTCTGGCGCTGGATTGCAGCCTAAAATGGACCAACGTTGCCGTCCTTTCGCTCTCGGATGGCGGTTTACTGGCGGCGGAGCGGCTTAACCTTGGGCGAAGACAGTCGGCGGAACTGCCCCTGGTGGTGAAAGGTGTTCTTGCCAAAACAAAACGGGGCTTCAGTGACCTAGGCCTTGTCGCCGTGACCAACGGACCCGGCTATTTCACCGGTATCCGCGTGGGGGCCTCCTACGCGATGGCGCTGGCCTATGGGTTGAACCTAAAGCTCGTGCCGGTCTCCACGCTCCGCATGCTGGCCTTTCCCTGGTTTCCCAAAGCCGTCCTCGCCGCCGTTCACGCGGGGCGGGAACGCCTCTACGCCGCGTCCTTTGGGAGTCTCTCGCGCGTGCTCCCGCTGGGGGAGTACTCAAGCGGGAAATTGGCGGATTGGCTGGACGCTCAAGAATCCGAAAGCTTCCTCCTCGTTTCCGACGACCCCCAGAAAACCGCTGAGTCCCTGCCTGGTCGAACGATACTTCCAGCGGCGCCCGACGCGGCAATCGTGGCACAAATTGCCTGGAACTCCCGCGAGACGGCTTCCGTCTCTCCAATGGAGCTGAGGATTTTCTATCACTAAAGAGCAAGAAAGCACTGATGTGGTTACAAACACCTTCCCTTCTTCTCTTCAAGTTCTCGAACTGATTTGTCCAACTTCGCCACATACTTCGCGTTGCGTCTCGTCTTCGCCTCTTTGGTCAGTCGCCGAAATGGATGATCTTGGCAATGCTCATTTCGAGATGCGACGAGCACTTCCGAGCGTGACCTTGCTTTGCGGCACATGGACAAACCCGGCACGAGTAAGGCCGGATAACGGAACGATGGTGCGCGTTGTGAAATTTAAATTGCCAGGAGGGGAGGCAGATGGGCATGAATCCTTAATGATGTGGCATAATATAACAAAGCAGCGATGGGAGAGATAAAAATGCCAAATCGCCATGAGATCAGTGACGAATTTTAAGAAAGCACTGATTAATGGGGTTCTTAGGGACCTCAGGTACCTAAGCAGGGCGTGGGGCAGAGCCCCACAAGGGGTTAATCAGCGTTTCCTTAAATTTCGTATTTATAGCTTCTATTATAATTCTGCTGAAATAATATTGCGCCTCCTTGTTTTCAAACACACCCTAGCTATTTTTGTAAGCTATGGAAGTTGTCATGGTTTCAATATGCGGAAAAAATCCATTGGAGTAAAGGTTGTCAAGCGTGTACCGTCCGAAAAGCGAGAGGAATCTTTGCTTGATAAGATTATGAGGAAGCTGCTTCTCTCCGAACGAGTAACTTATGGCCGTGAGCCAGAGATATCACGGAATCCACGCAACGACAGCAAATGTTAGGTTATAATGGAGGTACTTTATGGAAGAACTCATTCAAATCGAAGGCGTGGCAAAAAGCTACGGCGCGCACCGAGTACACAAGGAACTGACGCTTTCCATTCACAGAGGGGAGTGCTTCACGCTGTTAGGGCCGTCGGGCTGCGGCAAGACGGTACTGCTGCGGCTCATCGCGGGCTTCGAGTCCCCTGACGCCGGGGTAATCCGTATCGGCGGCGTCGTGGTCTCCGACCCGGCGGCCGGGGTGAACCTCCCTCCCGACAGCCGGAGTCTCGGCATGGTGTTCCAGGACTACGCGGTCTGGCCGCACATGACGGTCTTCGACAACGTGGCCTATCCCCTGAAACTGATGAAAAAATCCCGTCAAGAGCTGACGGCTAGTGTTATGGAGGCCGTTGGGATGGTGGGGATGAAGGGACTGGAAAAACGCCTGCCCTCGGAGCTTTCCGGCGGTCAGCAGCAGCGTGTGGCGCTCGCTCGCGCGCTGATCGCGAAACCCTCCCTGCTGCTCCTGGACGAGCCCTTGACCAACTTGGACGCCAACCTGCGGGAGGAGATGCGCTTCGAGATTAAAGAGCTTCAGAGGAAGCTGGAAACTACCGTTCTTTACGTCACCCACGACCAAGAGGTGGCCCTGGCCATCTCCGACCGGCTGGCCGTTATGGACGAGAGGGGGAAAATCCGTCAGACGGGAACCCCTTGGGAGATCTTCGAGCGTCCCGCGGATCCCTTTGTGTTCAACTTCATGGGCGTCGCCAACTTCCTTCCAGTGAGAAACGAGGAGGGAAAGTACCTGGTGGGAAACGGCAGCCAGCCCATTCCCTGGGAAAAGCCCGAAGGCGGCGCAAAGGACTGGGCGGCAGCCTTCCGCCCCTCAGACGTGAAGATCGGCCGGGGCGGCGAGGGGCTTCGGGGCGCCGTCCGGCGGGCCAGTTTCCTGGGGGCCGTGATGGACTACCTGGTGGACGTGGACGGCGCATCCCTGCGGGTCAGCGCCGAAACCCACGAGGCCATCGCGGAGGGTCTGATGTTCGAGGACGGAGAGGACTGCATCGTCAGCTTCCGCGGCCTTCACTGGTTCGAAGCCGAAAAGCTGAGGGAAGCTCTGACGGCGAGCGCGCACAACAATGAGGGGGTGAGGGCGTGAGTTCTCTTGGGAAAAAGCCCGGCTTCGGTGTGGCGCAGGTTATTCTTTTCCTGTCCGTCGCCATTCTGGTTGTGGTGGTGGCGGTGCCGGTACTGCTGATTTTCTTCAACGCCTTTTGGGTGAATGGGAGTTTCAACATCCGGGATGTGGCGCGCATCATCAGTGAACCAGACACTTGGCAGGCTCTGGTCAACTCGCTTATCATCGCTGCGGGTACCACCATTGGCAGCACCATCGTGGGAACGTTCTTCGCCTGGCTGGTGACGCGCACGGACCTGCCCTGCAAGAGATTCATGAAGGGAATGTTCTTGGTGCCCTTTATGCTTCCGTCCTTCATCGGAGCAATGGCGTGGAAGATGCTGCTCTCGCCCAGGGCGGGCTTCATCAACCGCTTTTTCATGCTCCACTTCGGCCTTTCCGGGCCCATTTTCAACATCTACAGCTACGCGGGTATCATGCTGGTGGAGGTCATGTACCTGTTTCCCTTCGTGTTCATTCAAGTTTGCGGCGCGCTGGAGCGCATGGATCCCACGCTGGAGGAGTCCGCTCGCATATCGGGGGCAGGGCTCTTCACCATCACCCGGAAGATCACCATCCCCTTGGTACTGCCCAGCATCCTGTCAGGGGCACTTCTGATTATGCTCTACTCCATGGCTCACTTCGGAACCGTGGCGGTGCTGGGCATCGAGAACGGGATATTCAACATCCCCACCCTCATCTACCAGCGCATCCACCAAAGCGCTGGAAGCTTCGCCTCCATACGGACGGGGACGGTACTGGCCGCGATTCTGGTAGCCGCGGCAGCGCTTATCCTGTGGCTGCAGGGGAAAATTCTGAGCCGAGGGCACTACCAGATCATCGCGGGTAAGAGCTTCCGTCCCATGGAACTGAAGCTCCGGGCCCTGCGTATGCCGCTTTTCCTCTTCTGCGCGGCCTACATCGGTTTCACCATCGTTTTACCCACAGTGGTTATCTTTCTGGTGGGGGGCCTCAAGACCTACGGCCTGCCCTTCACGTGGGAAAACCTATCGCTGGACAACTACAAGTTCATTCTCTCCGCTTACAAGGTCACGAGAGACGCCATCTGGAACAGCGTCACCCTGGGCTTCAGCGCGGCGGTTATCACCATGTTCGCGGGGGTTATGATCTCCTACGTCATCGTCAAGATGAAGGTACGGGGCAAGGGGATTCTGGAATTTTTGGGAATGCTGCCGTTCTCAGTGCCAGGTTCCGTTATCGCTCTAGGCGTCATTCTAGCCTGGAGCGGCCGGTACGGCGTCAACCTCTACAACACCGTGTGGATCATCTTGGTGGCCTACATCGCCCGCTACATGGCCTTTTCGCTGCGGGCCAACTCCGCTGCTTTGGAGCAGGTTCACGACTCCCTGGTGGAAGCGGCCCGCGTCTGCGGCGCCACCATGTGGCAGGCTTTGCGGGACGTGGTGCTGCCCCTGGTGCGGCCGGGAATGTTGGCGGCGTTCTTCCTGATTTTCCTGCCCTCCCTGCGGGAGCTGACCGTGTCCATCATGCTCTACGCGCCCACGACGCGCACCATCGGAGTGGCTATCTACACTCTGAACGAGGACGGGGAGACCGTGCGTTCGGCGGCCCTGGCGGGCATCGCCTTGATCATCATCGTGGCGGGGCAGCTTCTGGTGGAGCGGTTCCTGGGCAAAAAGGCGCAAGGGTAGGTGACGGTTATGTCTCATGTACGGCTGGTGAACGTGACGAAACGCTTTGGCGCCGTGACGGCCGTGAACGATCTGAACCTGGAAATCCAAAAGGGCGAGTGCTTTTCCATGCTGGGGCCGTCGGGCTGCGGCAAGACCACGACCCTGAGGATGGTGGCGGGCTTCGAGGACTTGAGCGAGGGGGAGATCCACGTGGGGGGGCGCTTGCTCTCCTCACGGGCGAAGAACTGGTACCTACCCCCCGAAAAGCGGGACTTCGGCATGGTTTTTCAGGCGTTTGCCGTGTGGCCGCACCTGACGGTTTTCGAAAACGTGGCCTTCCCCCTGCGTATCCGCAAACTGCCGGCCGCGGAGGTCGAAAAACGGACGAAAGACGCCCTGGCCTCCACAAACCTGCTGCCCTCCGCTGAAGAAAGCCCGGCGAACCTCTCCGGCGGCGGCAAACAGAGGGTAGCCCTGGCCCGAGCCCTAGCCATTAACCCGGACGTTATGCTTCTGGACGAGCCCCTCTCCAGTCTGGATCCCCATCTGCGCGAGGAGATGCGCTTCGAGATCCGAGATCTTCAGCGCAAATACGGCTTTTCCATCATCTACGTGACTCACGACCAGGCGGAGGCCATGGCCCTCTCCGATCGGATTCTGGTGATGAAGCTGGGCGTTGTCCAGCAGATCGACACGCCCCTCAACGTGTACAACCACCCGGTCAACCGCTTCGTGTTCAGTTTCATCGGGCTTTCCAACTTTTTGTCCGTGACGCGGGCCGACGGAGCCTTCCAGCTTGCGGCTCACAGCGAGCTTTTACCCCAGACACTAAACCCGCCGGAGGACATGAGGCGGCATGAGACCCTTTCCTTGGCCAGCCGCCCGTCGGAGGTAGACTTTTGCGGCGAGGGGGGATTGAGGGGCGTGGTTGCCCGAAAGTCCTTCTTGGGGGAGATCGTGGACTATCAGATCAAGATGGGGGAGCAGGAGTTGCGCGTCCAGAAAAACCGCCGCGCTCCCGGCCCCGACGTGGGCGAAAGCTGCGGCCTCCGCCTGCTGCGCCCCTTTTGGTACGAGGGCGCGGAGTGACACGTTCAGGGGAGCGGGACGCCTCGCTCAGTTCTGAACGGGGTTGTTCCCAACTTGCCGGGAGCATGGAGATGTGGACGTATTTGGGTTTTGAGCCCTGGGAACACCTGGGGTCCGGCGCAGTTTCTATGAGAGGCGCCGCCCGCAAAATCACCATGGTCAAGAGCAGCGTCTTGGGGGTCATCGCGAAATACTACGCGTGGGATTACGTGGTGTGGTCATGGCAAAACACCGCCGACCCCGCCGCGTATTTGCTGCGGGAGTGGAAGCCCCTTCCCGACGTAGTGACCCAGAGGTTCCTGCTGGTGGGCGCGGCGCCGTCCTCAAAACGCAGGGCGAGAACCTTTTGGATGGGGTTCATGGGTTTTCTGGAGGTCTACGTCTACGTGCCCGGCGGGGGCTATCACCAGAAAATAAAGGACCTGATCCCCCCCGTGAACCTGGCGTTAGACGCGCCGAACCCTTGACACTGATTAATGGGGTTCTTAGGGGCCTCAGGCCTCTAAGCAGGGCGTGGGGCAGAGCCCCACAAGAGCTTCATCAGCGCTTTCTTTACACTCTAGAAAGCTCTGAAAATCACGTGATCAGGATTTTCTCTTTTGAAGTTTGACACATAAAAAGCGCCTGGGTATGCACCCGGGGATGTCACCACCTGCGTGTTGCCGTTCTCGTAATAGATCGTAATGCTTCTCACAGTAATAGGCCGCCCGAGCGACAGCGGCACGTTGATCTCCTTGCCTGGCGCTATCGGGTATTTCTCCGTCTCTACAACCTCCTCATCCAAATATTGGATAAAGTCCCCTGCAAAAAGCATGTCAGCACTCCAGTGAGCCGGGTACTGTTTAAGACGCAAC
>JAITGX010000077.1 GCA_031280275.1 Synergistaceae bacterium | reverse complement strand
CCTCACAGCCTCTATGAAAAATTCTTCCGGTATGTCCTTCGAGGGCGGACACAGCATCCCATACTGCTCGTCCTGGAACACCCGAGTTCTTCCGTCACCTTTGCCCGGTACGAAGAACTTCTGAAACAAGCTCAACGCCTTCTCCCCCAGGACGTTACTTTTGCAGGGAGTTTGGAATTATTGTCAGGGAACGACCCCCTGCCTGCTGCTCCAACTCGAAAGGAGTCTGCGCGGCGTCGGAAACGCAAAGCACACCAAAGCCTTTTCGAGGATGCAGCATACTGCACCGCTTTAGCTTGACAACATTGTGTCAGTCACTCAGATGTCCATTTCTGATTCCATCTGTCCTTACCATGTGCTATCCTACTTCTATTATAATTAAGGGAATATCAAGGAGGAATGTGCGCGATGGAGAAAGAATTTTCCGTGCAAATCGGCGGCAAGTCGTTGGTGTTTCGCACGGGCAAAATGGCAAAACAAGCAAACGGCGCCGTTATGGCGTCCCACGGCGAAACGGTGATCCTGACCACGGCCTGTGTGATGGACACGGCGCGAACGGGCATAGACTTTTTCCCTCTGCTGGTGGATTTTGAGGAGCGTTACTATTCCGCCGGCAAAATTCCAGGGGGGTTTATCAAACGAGAGGGTCGCCCCAGTGAGTCGGCAATACTCAGCGCCCGCGTTATTGACCGATCAATTCGCTCCCTTTTCGACGATTCAATGCGTAACGACGTCCACGTCGCCGCCACAGTCCTGTCGGTGGATCAGATCTATCCCCCCAATGTCCTGGCCATCAACGGCGCGTCCGCGGCCTTGGCCATCTCCGGCATACCCTGGGGCGGACCTGTAGGAGCCGTGAGGATCGGCCTCATCGACGGCGGACTGGTGGTCAATCCCACCGAGGAACAAATGGCCTCCTCAGCCTTGGATCTGCTGGTGGCGGGGCATGACAATGGCGTCACCATGGTGGAGTCCGGATCCAACGAGGTTTCTGAAGACCTGCTGATGGACGCCTTGGAGCTGGCTCAGAACGAGATAAAAAAGCTCATCGCCTTGTTCCATCGAATGAAAGAAGAAGTCGGAAAACCAGCGGTGGAGATTGCCCTCCCCGCGTCTTACCCGGAAGTGGACGCCTGGATTGAAAAAAATCTGGACTCCGCCGTCGAGGCCGCCGTCCGTATTCACGAAAAAAAGCCGCGCTCCGAAAAAATTGCCGAAGCCAAAAAGCGCGCCAAGGAGCGATTCGCGGAGTCTCATCCGGGCCTCAGCGACTACATCTCCGACGTCATCGACCAACGGATCAAAAAGATCATGCGCGCCATCATCGTGAACGAGGGTGCGCGGGTGGACGGCCGCGCCATGAACCAGCTCCGCAGCATCGAGTGCGAGCTAGGCGTACTGCCGCGCGTGCACGGCTCGGCACTTTTCACCCGGGGTGAGACCCAAACTCTGGCCGTGACGACTCTGGGCATGGTCGGCGAGGACGACCAGGTGCTGGACGGGATCAAACTGGACGAACCGGCCAAGCGCTTTATTCTCCATTATAATTTCCCGCCGTACTCCGTGGGCGAGGTGCGTCCCATGCGCGGCCCCGGCCGCCGCGAGATCGGACACGGGGCCTTGGCCGAGCGCGCCCTGCGCTGCGTTATCCCTTCAGATGTGGAGTTCCCCTACGTCGTCCGCGTCGTGTCGGACATTTTGGAGTCCAACGGCTCCAGCTCTCAGGCTAGTATCTGCGGGGGCAGCCTGTCGATGATGCACGCGGGCGTACCCCTGCGCAAACATGTAGCGGGCGTGGCCATGGGTCTCATCAAGGAAGGAGACAAGATTCAGGTTCTCACCGACATACAGGGTCTGGAAGACCACTACGGCGACATGGATTTCAAGGTAGCAGGGACGCGAGACGGCGTCACCGCCCTTCAAATGGACAACAAGGCGGGTGGTATCACGCGGGAGATTTTGCAAAAAGCCCTCTCTCAAGCTCGCGAGGCGCGCCTCCAAATCCTCGGCAAAATGGAAGCTTGTATCACCACTCCCCGCAACCTATCACCCAATGCCCCCCGAATCCATAAAACAGCCATCGACCCCGAAAAAATTCGTGACGTCATCGGCCCCGGCGGCAAGATGATACGAAGTATCACCCAGAAGACGGGAGTCAAGATCAATGTAGAAGACTCCGGGAACATCAGCATTACCGGGCCGACCCAAGATCAGGTGAACGAGGCCCTGTTCATCATCCGGGGACTCACCAAAAACCTGGAGGCGGGCCAAGTCTACTGCGGCACCGTGACGCGGCTTATGGCCTTCGGGGTCTTCGTGGAGTGCCTGCCCGGTAAGGAGGGCCTGCTGCACCTGAGCGAGATCAGCACCCACCGTATTCCGAAGGTCGAGGACGTTTTCAAGTCCGGCGACAAGGTGCTGGTGATGGTCAAAGAGATTGACGACATAGGCCGGGTGAACCTGACGCGCCGCCGTATTGTGTCGGATGAGTCAAAGGTGGCGGCGGCCGGGTTCGCCCACTGTCTGCCCGATGAGCACGAGCGCGAAAACCTGATCGAGAGCGTTTCGGAGAACGCCCCCTCTTCTCCTCGCTATGACCGCGGCGACAGAGGCGATCGCCACGACCGCGGCCACAATGATAAAAGCCACCGCCCCTACAGCGGAAAGCCGCCCAGAAGGGACTATTGAGACCGTGCCCGTGTCGGTCTCCATCATTCGCGCCGGGCGCGCGAAGGATTTTCCCCTGCCGGAGTACGCAACGCCCGGCTCGGCGGGGGTGGACCTCCGCGCATCGGAGGAATTCATCCTGCTGCCCGGTGAGAGGGCTTTGGTGCCCACGGGCATCCGTATCGCGCTCCCCGCCGGGTACGAGGC
>JAITGX010000025.1 GCA_031280275.1 Synergistaceae bacterium | reverse complement strand
GGGAGCTATCCTGAGGTTAGTCTGGCGGACGCTCGAAAACTGAAAATAGACTTTAAACGGGAACTCGCTGTGGGGAGCAATCCGCTGGAGCGCAAACGGCAGGAGAAAGAGAAAGCCGCTCTTAAAGAGGCGATTCAGGCTATGACGTTTGCCCGCGCCGCGGAAGAGTGGTTCGCACAGCAGGCCCCCGCGTGGTCTGCCTCTCACCGCGCGGAGTGGGGGGAGATAGACGCCGGGGCTTCCCTGTGGCGGATCCCGGCGGAAAAGATGAAAAGACGGCGTGAACACGTCGTGCCGTTGTCCCGTCAAGTCTTGAGCGTCCTTGAAAACGTGAAGGGGATAACAGGAGCTTCCCGTTACGTTTTCCCCTCGATAAACTCTAAAAGCAAGCCCATCTCAGGGAGTACAGTGAGGGTGGCCCTGCGCTCAATGGGATATGAGAACGACCAGATGACGGCTCACGGATTTAGGACGCTGGCCTCAACCAATCTGAACGAGCAAGGCTGGAACAGCGGCCTTATTAGAGATGAGCCTTGCGCATGCGGAGGGTAACGCCGTGCGAGCGGCGTATAACCACGCGGAGAGGCTGGAAGAGCGGCGTAAGATGGTGCAATGGTGGGCGGATTGGCTGGATGGACTCAGAGCAGGGCAGGGAGCCGCTGGGAAACCAGGTAGATAACACTTCCGGCCTGCCTTATGTTATTGAGACAAAGAAGAGAGTAAGCACAGGGGCTTGTGCTTACTCTTTTTGGTAGTGTGCCCGGCATGAGCGATAACGAGGAGGTGAAAGTCCTCTGCAGACTTGGCAGTAGGAACTGTTAGCTGAAGGCAAGGGCGTGGGTGATGTCGGCGGCGTGGAAGCGGCGGGTTTCAGCTGCCGTCTCCAGGAGAAGTTCTCCTTCACTGCCGACGCCCACGCAGAGGCCTGTGAAGGTCTCGCCGTCCGCCTCCACCGCCACCACCCTGCCGATGGAGGCGCATTTTTCCCGGTACTTCTCCAGCAGGGAGTCAGACCCCTCCCGCTCCATAAGGGCAACCCAGCCGAAAAAACTCTCGACGACACGGGCAAGGAGTTCCACTCTGTCAGGTTCCGCTCCGTCAAACCCCACCCTAGGGCACAACCACCCGGCGCGCCCCGCCATCTCTGGAGGGAGCGGCTCGGAGGGTTCACAGAGGTTCAGCCCTATTCCCGTCACGCAGTAATCCAGCACCCCGCCGCGTGTGGCAGACTCCGAGAGGATGCCGCAGACCTTCAGGCCGGAGGGCAGCAATAGGTCGTTGGGCCACTTCAGGGACAGGGTTATTCCCAGCAGGGATTCCACGGCTCCGGCCACGGCCAGCGCGGCGGCCACGTTGGTCAAGTACACCGACGAGGGAGGCAGGGCAGGGCGGAACAGCACGGAGAAGTAAAGCCCGCACCCCTTAGGGCTCTCCCACCGGCGCGCGGCGCGGCCCCGGCCCTCCGTCTGTTCCCCGGCGGCCACCACAGCCAGGTTCACGCTCTCACGAGCCAGCTCGTGTGCGCGGCGCTGAGTGGAGGCGATGGACTCGTGAAACTCCACGTTCCCCACAAGCCTCGCCCTCAGTCTCGCCTCCACCCCTGTCCCTTTTTCATTCAAATTTTCATTCAGGTCCGAAGTCAAAGAATTGTTCTCCTCCTGTCTCCATGATTCGCCAATGTTACGTTATTATATACGCACGCGGGATAATTTTTCCGCGGGGGAAATTAATGGGAAAATTAATAATGAAGGGATGTTTTCGGAGTTGATACAGGCCAACGTTTCCGTATTGGAGGAACTGCGCGCCCTGAAGCGGGAGCTGCGGGACAACCTTTGACCTGGCCGCTTTGACCGCGCGGGCGTCGGAGCTGGAGGCCGAGACGTCGGAGGCGGATTTTTGGACGCGAGAGGGAAGCCAAGAGGCACTGCGGGAGCTGTCCGCCATAAAGAACCGCCTGGACGAGTGGGAACAGGTCTGCCGGGAAATGGAGGACCTGGAGGTACTTGACGTTTTGCTGCGCGAGGGGGACGACGCAGAGCTGCAAAGGGAATTCGCCGCGCGCTCTCAGGAACTTCGCCGCGTGTTCTCGCGGCAGAGTCTTCTGCTCTTGCTGGGAGGGGAGTATGACCGGGCGAACGCCATCCTAACGGTGCACGCCGGTTCCGGCGGCCTGGACTCTCAGGACTGGGCGGAGATGCTTTTGCGCATGTACCTGCGCTGGGCCGAGCGCGATGGCTACAAAGCTGCGGTGCTGGAGGCATCCTCCGACGCGGAGGCGGGGATCAAGAGCGCCACGGTTCTTGTGGAGGGGGAGAACGCCTATGGATATTTGAAGTCCGAGAAAGGCGTCCACCGGCTGGTGCGCATATCGCCCTTCGACGCGGCTCACCGGCGGCACACCAGCTTCGCGTCTGTGGGAGCGTCACCCCAGCTCCCCGATGACGTGGAGGTGGAGGTGCGTCCTGAAGACCTGCGCGTGGACACCTTCCGTGCCAGCGGCGCCGGGGGACAGTACGTGAATCGGACGGACTCAGCGGTGCGTATCACGCACATTCCTACTGGAATTGTGGTAAGCTGTCAAAATGAACGTTCACAGCACATGAACCGCCAGGTGGCGATGCAGGTGCTGAAAAGCAGGCTTTACGAGCGGGCAATGCAGGAACGCGGCGAGGAGCTGGCCGCTGTCGTCGGCGATAAAAAGGAAAGCACCTGGGGAAGCCAGATACGGTCCTACGTGCTTCACCCTTATACGCTGACGAAAGACCACCGCACGGGCATGGAAAAAGGCAACGTTCAAGCCGTGTTAGACGGCGACATCGACGGCTTCATCATGGGCTACCTGCGCTGGAAAAAATAAAGCCCTTGAAGCAGCGTTCTGTTCTAAAGGGTGTCAGGAAGGGATTGGTTTTTTGAGCCGGGTACTGCTTCGGGCGGCCTGGGTGCTTTTGTTGTGGGCCCTGCTGGTTGTTCCGGTCCTCGCCGCCCCCTTCGTCCCGGAACAACCCGTGGTACCACTGGATAATTTACGGCCGGGAATGAGGGGTCACATGCTCACGGTGCTGAAAGGCGCAAAGCCCGCGCGCCTGCCGGTACAGATCGTGGACATGGTTCCCCAGCGCGGGACCGTGAAAAACCATATCCTGCTCCGCCTGCTGCCTTCGTCGGAAAACGGCAACCCCCGCCTCTCCCAGGGGATGAGCGGCTCTCCCGTTTACGTGGGGGGGAGGCTGGCCGGAGCGGTCAGCGCAGGGTGGGACTTCAGCGACCACACTCTGGCCCTGGCGACTCCGATAGAGGAGATGTGTGACGTGTTCTCCTACCCCGACAAGCCGGTGGGGTTGGGGCTCACGAGGAGCGTGAAAAACAGGCCGGCTCTGTCCCTGCCTTTGTCGATGGGGGGCTTGAGCCGCCGGGCGGCGGCGGGACTCGAAGCACGCCTGAGGGTTCCCGTGGAAGTTAAGCCCTACGGGGCATCTGGCGAACTGCCCCTAAGCAGCGCCCGGTTCTTGCCGGGGGAGACTATCTCCGTTCTGCTGGTGTGGGGTGACGTAGAGATGACCTCAGCCGGAACCGTGACGGCCACCTCCAAGGATGGGCGCTTCCTGGCCTTCGGCCACTCCTTTTTGGGGCGGGGTGCGGTGAATTTTCCCGTGGCCCGCGCGCGGGTGCACGAAACCGTCGTTAGCCGCGCCTTTCCGCACAAAATCGCTTCCCCGATGTCCCTGGCGGGAACGGCGACCCAAGATCGAACCGCGGGTGTGGGAGGGCGCATGGGATATTTTACGCCCTCTATAGCAGCGTCTTTCGTTTTTCGGGACTCCGACGTTCCGGGGCTGCCCGTCGTGAGGAAATTCCGCGTGGCCCCGGACGCCTACTTGGGAGCTGGGCTGCTGGAAGGTATCTACGAGGGGCTTTTTGACGATCAGTGGAACCGGGTGGGACAGGGCACAGTTACCGTGACCCTTCGCGTGGAAGCCCGCGGTCTGGAACAGGGCTGGACGCGCACCAACGTCTTCTTCTCGGACTCCGACCTGAGCGGCTCCGCGCTGAAAGAGTCCTCTGCGATCATCGCCGGAGTCCTGACTCAAGCCTACCAGGAGGTGTTCCCCATAGGCTTCAATCTGGACGTCACCGTGACCCAAGAGCCGAAGGTGCTGTACATTGAGGACGTAACCGTTTCCCAGGACGCCCGCCCCGGCGACGTTCTGAGCGTTCAGGTGTCCTTGCGCCCGTGGCGGCGCCAGCCCATTCAACGGCGACTCAAAGTCATCGTCCCGAAGGAGGCGACGGGAATCTGCGAGCTGGTGGTGCGCGGCGGAGGGACGAACCCCTTCGGGCAGATCGCCGTAGAAGGCGGCTGGAAGGCCATCAACGGTTTTGACCGGATGCTGATGGAGTTCAGTGCGGCGGATGCCAACAACGAGCTGATCGTCGAACTGTTTCACGACCAGGTGGACAGCAAGAGCCGGAAGGACGGTAAAAAAAGCGTGGCGGAACTCCTGCCCGAGGAGAAGGAGTTTTTGAGCGAGACAAAGGCGCGGCGCATAAAAGAAGGAACCTTGCGGGTCCTGCGGTCGGAGTATGTGGTGGAAGGCATGATGAAGCGCCTGATCAACCTGGGTGAGGACGCGGGGAAAGATGGGGCCGAAAAATGACGGCGAGCAGGGGGAAATTCATCACCTTCGAGGGCATCGACGGCAGCGGCAAGAGCACCCAGGCGGGAATGCTGTGCAACTGGCTGAAAGAGGTACTGAGGCCCGGCGGGGTGCTGCGCACCTTCGAGCCCGGCGACTGGGACGGCGGGCCGTTGCTGCGCCGTCTGCTCTTGGAGGGCGCGGGCATGACCCCGCGGACGGAACTTCTGCTCTTCCTGGCGGATCGGGCCGGGCACCTGGACGCGAAGATACTCCCAGCGCTGGAAAAGGGTGTGTGGGTTGTCTGCGAGCGCTACACGGATTCCACCCTTGCTTATCAGTCCTGGGGGCGAGGCCTGGCTCTCAAGGAGATACAGGGGCTCCTGGACGGGTGCCGCTTCCCGAAGCCCGACATGACGCTGCTCCTGAACATCGGGGAGGAGGCGGCGGCGGCGCGCCTAGGGCGGAGGGGCGAGCTGGACCGTATTGAGTCCAGCGGACCTGGCTTCATGGCGCGAGTGGCGCAGGGGTACAGAGAGCTGGCGCTGATGTGCCCGGAACGTTTCGAGGTCTTGGATGCGAGCATGACCGCCGAGGCCGTGGCTGCAGCCGTCCGCGGACGCGTGGAGAAGCTGACGGGGGGGCGGAAGTGAAGGTCGGCAAGCGCAGCGATGGGAAGATAGAGGTGGGGGGCGGCGGGGCCCGGCAGCACGCCTCTGGGCAGGCGGCCTCTGTGAGGCCGTCCTTTGGAGCGGCAATGGGGAACGCCCTGGAAGAACTGGAGGTGCGCGCGCTCCTGGAGAGGCTCGACGCTGTAGCAGAGAAGTTATCGACCTTCCCGGCAGAGGGACTGCTCATTGAGTACAAGTTTATCTTGAAAGAGCTTCTAGCGCGGGCAATGAGGGGCTTCAGCCTGCGGCGGGACCTGAAATGGCGGCACACCGACCGCAACACCTACGTTACGATAGAGAAGGCGGAGGCTGCCCTGTCCGAGCTGGAACAGGTCTTTTCCCAGGAAGGCGGGCGAGTCCAGGCCTTGCGGTTGATGGAGGAAATAAAAGGGTGTTTGATCTCGCTCCTGTTTTGAGCGTTCTCCCCTTCGCGGAGACCCCGGCGTGGCGTAAAATCCTGTCGGCCTTCGCGGTGGACTCCGTTCCCCATTGCTGGGCTGTGACCGCGCCCTTCGAGTGGCACGGAACACTTCTGGAGGCGATGGCGCGCCTGTACCTGTGCGATGGCGGCGCAGGGAGCGGGAACGGCGTCTTCCGTCACCCAGACCTGATAGTGGCGGGGGAGCTGGACAAGGCGGCCAACATCGACGCCTGCCGGGCCTTGATCCGGGAGTTGTCCCTGAGGCCCGTGGCCGCTCGGCGTCGCTTGGGCGTTCTTCCAGCGGCGGATAAACTGCTGCTCCCCGCGGCAAACAGCCTCTTGAAAATCGCGGAGGAACCCCCTCCCCACGCCTGTCTTCTTTTCTTGATGGAGGGGAACGGCCTCCTGCCCACGCTGAGGAGCCGTTCACGCCTGACGGTTATTGCGGCGGCGCCCTTTGTGGAGCCTCACCCCGCTCCCTTGGGAGAGGCGGAGTGGCTGACGTGGCTGGGAAGCGCCAAGGATGAGAAGGACATGGAGGGGGTATTGGCGTCCTGGACGGCGCACCTTCTGCGGGAGGGGGACCCGGAGTCGGCCGCTCGGATAGAGCGTATTCGGCTGCTCGTTTCGCAGAAAAAACTTTCGCAGACGATGGTCTGTGACCTTTTGATCCTGACTCTCAAGGAGGGGCTTCCCTTTGAGCATATATTTGGCGGTTTTCGGTAAGCCCCGCTACCTGGGGCTGGTGAACATGGAAGAGCCCGAACCTGGAGCAGGGCGGTGGATTCTGGTCAGGACGGTGAGGGGGTTGGAGATGGCCCTGCTGGGCGGAGCCTTGTCAGATGAGCAAGAGGCGAAGTACCGGCGGGCATGTTCTGATGAGTCGGGAGACGACCACACCAGGGGCCCGGAGCCCATGCTGCAAGAGGTGGAGCTGGCAGGGCCGGTGATGGAGGAGCATTTTCAGGAGAGCTGCCGGCTTCACCGAGAAGAGGACAGGGCTCTTATTCGCGGCCGTCAGATTTTGCACGCTCACCAGCTTCAGATGAAACTCGTGGACGTGGAGTACATGATGGATCGCAAGAAGCTGTTTTTCTACTTCACCGCCGAGCAGCGGGTGGACTTCCGCGCTTACGTCCGCGACCTGGCCAGGGAGTTTCGCACCCGCATCGAGATGCGGCAGATAGGAGTCCGCGACGAGGCCAAAACCGCCAAGGGCGTCTCCCCCTGCGGGCGGCCCTGTTGCTGCGGCTGCTGGCTGCACCGCTTCACCCCCATCAACATCCGCATGGTCAAAGAGCAGAACCTGGCCCTGAACCCCACCAAAATATCGGGTATCTGCGGCAGGCTGATGTGCTGCATGGCCTATGAGCAGGAGACCTACGATGAACTCTGGCGCCGGCTCCCCAGCCCGGGCTCCAAGATCAGAACAGAGCAGGGAAATTACGTGCTGGAGGGCGTGGACCTGAGGACGGAAAGCGTCAAGATACGCTTCCCGGAGGGGCAGGAAGTCGCTGTGCCCATCACGGACTTTGCGCTTTTCAAAGAGACCGTCCAGCGGGGCGGCACCTGGGAAAAAGCCGCGCCTGAAGCGCCGCGCCGGCCCCTTCACTCCCCGCTTTCGCCGGGAAGCCTGCGGATTTCCCCCGTGAAATCCAGGGCGCTGAACGCCCAGATTCGAAGGCTTAAGCCCGAAAAAATCTCTATCGAGGAGCACATTGCGGGAAGGCTGGCGGAAAGATCCGCCTCCGAGACGTCCAAGACAGAGGGCCTTGCCACGGTGGCTGCGGCCCTGGCCGAACCCCGCTTCCCAGACAAGCGCCACGGGCGGCGCTCAGAGGACGAAAGACCCGTTCACGGAAAGCCCCCAAGGGAGGCGGGAGGACAGGCGCTGAAACCGGCGGAGCGTTCCCAGCGCCCCGGCCAGGCCGACGGGTATAAGCCCGAAAGCGGGCGCAAGGCAGGTCAGAATACCGGAGGCAAGGAGCCGCGGATTCCACCCCGCCGCCCTCCTCACCGGCACGGTGGGGGCCCTAAAAGGGAGGGAACTTAGATGGCTTTTTACACGCGGCTGAAGGAGAAGCTCAAGGGCGTAAAAGAACGCTGGAGCAGCGGTATCGCGTCACTTTTCAAAGACGAGCCCTTCGACGAGTCCTTTTGGGAAGAACTGGAGGAAAGACTCATCGCGGGCGACACGGGGGCAGAACTCGCCGGAAGCCTTGCGGAGGCTCTAAGGCACGAGGCGAAAAAGAAAGGAGCTGCCTCGAAGGCTGAGTTACAAGCCGTGTTCGTGTCGATGATCGCGGAGCGGCTTTCCGCTGTAGAGGGGATGGGGAGGCCTTTCGAGGCCGAAGGCCCAGAGAGCCCGTCTTTGATTCTGCTGATGGCGGGTGTCAACGGCAGCGGAAAGACAACCTCGTCGGGGAAGCTGGCCACGCGCTTCCTGAAGGAGGGTAAGAAAGTGGTGCTGGCCGCCGCGGACACCTTCCGGGCTGCCGCGTCGGAACAGCTCCAGGTTTGGGGCGAGCGGGCAGGGGTGAGGGTAGTGGCTCAGAAGCAAGGGAGCGACGCCGCCGCCGTTGCCTTTGACGCCTGGCAGGCGGCGCGGGCTTCGTCCTCCGACGTGTTAATCGTGGACACGGCGGGGCGGCTTCACGCCAAACACAACCTGATGGAGGAACTTGGGAAAATTCACAGGGTGCTGGCGCGGGAAGCGGGTTTAGAACGTCTCAAGACCGTTCTGGTGCTGGATGCTGTGACGGGGCAGAACGGCCTTGCCCAGGCGGCCGCTTTCAACAGTGCCGTTCCCCTGTCCGCCGTGATCCTCACCAAGTACGACAGCACCGCGAAGGGCGGCGTCGTTCTCCCCATCGCCTGCGACCTGAAGATACCCATACGTTACATTGGCCTTGGAGAGGGCATAGACGATCTGAGCCCCTTCGACCCCGCCGAGTTCGCTTCGGCTCTTATGGAGATATAAATTTGGAGGTGAAACCGGATGACCGGCTTTCACGGTCAAACGCCGCTCAAATCTCTGACCACGCGGTCGAGTCTGGCGGAGTTGCTGCGCGCGCTTTACGGCATGGGACTGGATTACTGCGTCCTGCCGCCCGGCAAGGACTTCGAGGACATTGCCGTGTTCACCAAAGACCAACTGGTTTCTTTAATCGAACTCGGCAGCTCGGAGATTCCCATCGCCGAGATACCTAAAGTCGCCCAGGGCACTTTCAAGCCTTTTGCGGTTTTCCGACCCGATGCGCCGCCAGACAGCTTTGAGGGCCCGGAAGACCTCCAGGCTCTCACCGTCGAGAAGAACGGGGCCAGCGTTTCGCTTCTCAGGGAAGCCCTCCAGCCTAGGACCCCGGGTTTCCCCTCCTGGTGGGATGCCCCGGTGCCTTTTGCTATGTGTGACTACGGCAGGCTGCACGTGAACCAAACGGCGCTTCTGATGTTCGGGTCCGACCTGACGCGTCTCTCTGCCAGGGACATTCCCGAAAAGAACGAGTTTCTCGTGACGCTTGAGGGCAAGGGAAGTCCCTGCACCGTAAACTTCCGGCGTCTCGAAAAGGACATTTTCATGCTGGACGACTGCACCGGTGACGTGGCGGCGGCAGCGGATATCGCCTGGTGGGCCGCTGTGGGCAAGGCCTGGGCCGCCGTCCTTGACAAGGAAGGGCGCGCCTACCGTCAGTGCGCGAAGGAGGATGCTTTTCGAGGCAATGAGGCGGTGCACCTCTGTGAGTGGGACGGGGATTTCCTAGGGTACTTCTGCGTCGAAAAAAACGTGGAAGAAGGGGAGGAAGGGGAAGAAGGGAAGAAAGAGGGAAAATTGGCCATGACGAAACTCCGCGCCCTGGCGGAGAAGCTGGCCCTGTTGGGTACTTTTGAAAAGAACAAGGAAATGGCGGCGGCGCAAGAGGAAAGAGGAGAAGAGGAAACAGAGAATGAAACGGAAAAAACAGAAGAGGAAATAACAGAAGAGGAAATAGATGAAACAGATAAAATAGATAAAGAAATAGAAGAAGTGATAATGGAAGAAGAGACAGGGGAAGAAGCGGAAAACGCCCCGGAAGCGGGTGAGATAGAAGGGGAAAACGAAACTTTAAAAGTCCTTGGGCCTCAGACCATGGGGCTTTTGACGCCGGGAACCGAGTTTTTCGTGATGGAAGAACCCGAGAGCGGAACAGATCCAGAAAAAGAGGAGGACGCGGAAGACGGGTCTTTGAATGCACTGGGTCCTCAAACGATGGGAATTCTGGCAGCGGGAACCGATTTCATCGTTCCAGAGGAGCCGGACGACGAGGATGACGCACCCGAAAGCAGTGCGGCGGGGCAGGCGAACCCTGGTGACTGATCTTTTGGGGTGGGAAGGTCCGCTGGTAAAACAGATTACGGGAGTCCTTTACCCAGAGGGAGAGGAGGAACGGTTTGCCTGGACGCTGGAGAAACTGAGGGCACTTTGGAGCGGGCCTGAAATTGTCAGCGAGCCCGTGCCCTTCACGACCACGGACTACTACCGTGATATTGCTCCAAGGCTTCTGCGGCGTTTTGTGAGTTTCGAGGAACTCGTTCCCGCTGGGGGGCTGGCCGGCTGGAAACGCCAAGCGATAGACGTGGAAGCGGAGAGCCGCACCCCTCGTGCTGTCAATGTGGATCCAGGATACGTGGACGGGGCGCGGTTGGTCTTGGCCTCCACCAAAGACCATGCTCACCGGGTCTATCTGCGCGACGGCATCTACGCTGAGGTGACGCTGCGCTTCCGGTTCGGAAAATGGGTCTCCTTTGACTACACCTACCCCGACTTCGCCGACGGCCTTTACAGCGACTTTTTGACGAAAACGCGAACCGCCTGGCTGCGAAGCTGCAATCACCAATAAAAGGGGTCAAAGGGAGCTTGCTCCCTTTGCGGGGTTTGGGGCGGAGCCCCAATTTTTATAAAAGGGGATGGATTGAATGATTGACCGGTACGCCAACGCTGCGGTGTCCGAGATATGGAGCGACGAAAACCGCTTTGCCGTCATGCTGCGGGTGGAGCTGGCGGCGTGCAGGGCGTGGAGCGAGATGGGAAAAATCCCGCCGGAGGCCCTTGAGGACATCTTGGAAAAAGCGTCGTTTTCCGTCACCCGCGTCGCGGAGATAGAAAATTCCGTGCACCACGACGTCATCGCCTTTGTCACCGCCGTGGCCGAGAACATCGGCGAGAATGGGCGCTACGTCCACCTGGGGCTCACCAGCAGCGACGTGCTGGACACGGCCTCTTCCCTGATGCTGCGCGACTCGCTCTCGTTGGTCAAAAAGGCGCTTCTCACCCTGGATGAGGTACTGGCGGAAAAGGCCAAAAAGTACAAGCGCCTGCCCTGCGTGGGACGGACTCACGGCATTCACGCCGAACCCATCAGCCTGGGACTCAAATTTCTGAACTGGCACGCCGAGTTGGAGCGCGATCTGGAGCGTTTGAACTTGGCGGAGTCCCAAATATCCTGGGGTAAAATCTCCGGTGCGGTTGGGACCTATGCCCTGTGCCCCCCGGAGGTCGAGGCGCGGGTGTGTGAGATTCTGGACCTCAAACCCGCCCCCGTGTCCAACCAGATTCTGCAGCGCGACCGGCACGCGGCCGTGGTGAACGCCCTGGCCCTGCTGGGCTGCGGCCTGGAGCGCATGGCCACGGAGGTTCGCCACCTTCAGCGCACGGAGGTGAGAGAACTCTGCGAGCCCTTCGGCAGCGAGCAGAAGGGCTCCAGCGCCATGCCCCACAAACGCAACCCCATCAAGAGCGAACGCGTTTGTGGCATGGCCCGCCTCCTGCGGGGCTACGCCTTGACAGCCATGGAGAACGTGGCTCTGTGGCACGAGCGCGACATCAGCCACTCCTCGGCGGAGCGGGTGATCTGGCCCGACGTCTTCCACACGGTCTGCTTCATGCTCTCGGACATGACGGACGTCATTCGGGGTCTGGTGGTCGACGAGAGGCGGCTGAAAGAGGATCTGGAACTCACGGGGGGGCTGATCTACAGCCAGCGCGTGATGCTGGCCCTTATCGACGAGCTGAAACTCCCCAGGGAGACGGTCTACAAGATCGTCCAGGACAACGCCATGCGCACGGCGCAGGGTGAGGGAAAATTTCACGACCTGCTGGCGGCGGACGAACGCCTCAAAGAAGTGAAGGGAGAGCTGGAGCGGCTCTTTAACGTGGACTTCTACCTTCGGCACGTGGATCAAATTTTCGCGCGGTTTGGCTTTTAGGAGGGAACGGACGTGTCAGATGACGGTTATTACGGCAAGGTGATGGAAGCGTTGAATTATCTGAGGTCTGCAGCGGGGGACTTTCAGCCCCGGACGGCCGTTGTTTTGGGTTCAGGCCTGGGGGGCGTCTCCGAGGAGGTCAGCGCCCCTCGAGTCGTGAGCGCCAGGGATATTCCCCATTGGCCGCATTCCACAGCGCCGGGGCACGCGGGGCAGGTGATATTGGGGAAGATCGAGGGGCGTCCCGTAGCGCTGCTCAAGGGCCGGGTTCACTGTTACGAGGGCTACGGCATGAGGGACGTCACCTTTCCCACCAGGGTTCTGGGCATGTGGGGCGTCGCTCAGTACATCGCCACCAACGCATCGGGCGGGGTAGATGTCTGCCTGAAGCCAGGGGACGTGGTGCTGGTTCAAGACCACATCAATCACATGGGGGCCAACCCTCTGACAGGCCCCACGGAGCCCCGCTGGAACCTGCGCTTCCCTGACATGACCTATGCTTACAGCCGGCGTCTGCTGGATTTATGTGAGGGCGCGGCGGCGGAGGAGGGCATTCAGACGGCGCGGGGCGTGTATATTGCTTTCACCGGCCCCTCCTATGAGACTCCCGCGGAGATACGGATGGCCCGCGTCATGGGCGCGTCGGTGGTGGGCATGTCCACCGTGCCGGAGGTCATCGTGTCGAACGCCATGGGCATGGAGACGGCGGTGATCTCCTGCGTGGCCAACCTGGCGGCGGGCATGAGCGGCGCCTCTTTGACGGAAGAGGAGGTGCTGGTGGCGATGCAGGCGGCATCCGGTAAGGTGGGGCGGCTGATCTGCTCTCTGATGCGGCGTCTCGAAGATGATTGATTTCATGCCATGCTACGTTTGTCAATATACGAGTTGAAAGAAAAAAATTATGTTCAAAGACACTTTAAGAAAACTTCTTTTTTCATGTTTTTTGTGTTTTTTGTGTGTTTCGTGTGTTTTTATGAAAACTTTGCCTGCCCTGGGTTCCACGTCCGTGATCTACCCAGAGAGCTGGGACGTGGGACAGGTGTTCGCTGCTGCGCTTTCGTCTCACTCCCCTTTCGAAGCTCCAGCTTTGACGTGGCTGGGACGCAAGGTTTTCCTTGACGTAGAGCCGGGGCGGGAGGGGTACGTGGCTTACGCGCTCTTGGGTTCCCACGTCCGCGACGTCAAGCCGGGCGACTACCCGCTGGAGTTTTCCTTCACCCAGGATGGCGAGCAGTTTCTTGTAAAGAGCACCGTGCGCCTGAGGGCGAAGCGATACCCGGAAGAGCACCTGAAGGTCGAGTCTCAAATGGTAAACCCACCTAAGAGCGAGGCGGCGCGCATTCAACAAGAGGCCCGCCTGGCCGCCGCCGCCCGCAAAACCATGACGGCGAAGCGCCTCTGGACCACTCCTCCAGAACGTCCCGTCGCTGGGGTTGTCACCAGTAAGTACGGCTTTCGGCGCGTCTACAACAGCGTTCCTAGAAGCCCCCACGCCGGAACGGACTTCCGCGCCCCCACGGGAACCCCCATCAAGGCCCCTTTCGCGGGGAAGGTCGTTCTTACGGGCTTCTATTACTACTCAGGCGGCAGCGTGTTCATCGACTCCGGCAACGGGGTCATCAGCCTTTTTTTTCACATGAGCGAGCTTTCCGTTAAGGAGGGCGATGAGGTCAAAAAGGGGCAGGTCGTGGGCAAGAGCGGGGCAACGGGACGGGTAACGGGCGCTCATCTGCACTACGCGCTCAGCCTCGCGGGGCAGTACTCCGACCCCGAACCCCTCTTCAGCACCAGCATCACGCAGCTTCTCCGCGGCATGAAGGCCACCGTCGTCCGCGGCGAGGGGCAAAGTCCCTGAGAACTCGGATTTTGCTCTCTGCAAACGAGCTGGAAAAAAGATGGGAGAGTTCACTGCGGCGTTACGCGGAGCTGCTGGCATCGTGTTCCGCCGCGCGCCTTACCGGAACACGGGACGCGGGAGAGCTTTACGCCGTCCACGTGAGGGACTGCCTCTGTTCTGTGCCGCTGCTGCCCGCCTTGGGAAGCGTTATCGACGTGGGAAGCGGGGGTGGGCTGCCGGGGCTGGTGTGGGCCATATGCCGCCCCGACCTTTCGGTAACGCTTTTGGACAGTGCGCGAAAAAAGTGCCGCGCTCTGGAGGAGTTCCGCGACGCCCTGGGGCTCGTTAACGTCTCCGTAGTCTGGGCCCGCTGCGAGGAATATGCCTTGACGGCCCGCGAGAGCCACGCCCTCGCCGCGGCCCGCGCCCTGGCCCACGCGGGCGTTCTGGCCGAGTACCTTTCCCCTCTGACGGCCCTCGGCGGCCGGCTGCTGGCCTTCAAGGGCCCCAAGGGGTCCGCCGAGCTGGCGCAGGTGGGAAACCAGTGGGGCAAACTGGGGCTTTCCCGCCCTCACATCCTGTCTTACGATCCCCTGGCTGAGGACGCGCCGGAAAGCCGCGACTATTCCTTCGTCGTCTGGGAGAAAAACGCCCCCTGTCCCTCCCTATATCCCCGCAAGTCCGGCGCCGCCCTCTCGAAAAACTGGTGGCACAATCAGCTGCTCGGCTAGCAGCTCCCGATCTCCTCCGTCGCCAGTTCGATGGCCTTATGGGCGTCCGGCGGCAGCTTGTCCAAGCCGCCTAGCTCCGTGTCACGGGACTTGACGAAGTTCAAACGGTCTTTGAAGCGCGCGTGAAGCTGTTCTCTGTAGGCCTTATCGTTCACGTCGATCTTGAAGTCATCCATGGGCAGAATCTGCATACCCGTGAAGTTTCCGAAGGGCTCCCACTCGGCTGTGCCCTCGACGATGGCCTCAAGAATGCCCAGGGTGTGGGCCGGCTTGACTTTCGTGCCCATGAAGTCGCCCGTGTTCAGAATGTAACAGTCCACGCCGTCGGCTAGAAGCTGCTTAAAGCGCGTGTAGTCCATGTCCAGCGGATAGGTGCGGAAGGGGTTGGCGTAGGGCTCGCACACCAGGGCGTTGGGGTCCACGCCGGGGGCCAAGCGCTCGGCGCTGGTGCGCTTCGTGGCAAGGGTCGCGCCCAGAACGGAGCCCAGTTCGGGGCCGGTCAATTTCAAGACAGGGGGAATGGTGGGGTCGCGCATCAGCCAGAAAATGGCGTTCAGTGGCTCGTTGATGCGGTCGATGCGGTTGGGGGACCAGAACTTGGACTTCATCGCGCGGCCGTTGCCGTTGCGGACGTCCTCGGTCACGGCAATTAGGGCGCCGTCAGCCAGGCGCGTGACGCCGCAGTTCTGCATCGTGACCAGGAACTTGTTGTCCGGGCAGCCGATGGGGTAGTCCTGCACTTTGTCGAAGTACGCGGGTTCCAGGGCGATAGCGTACTTGTCCTTCACGTTCACGACAAAGGCATCGTCGTGCAGCACGGTGATATCGTACTTGCCGCCGTGAGTGGCGTGGGTGATGGTGGACTTGCCCGACCCCGACAGGCCGAAAGCCGCCAACACGAACTTCCTGCCGCTCTTGGTGGCGTAGCGCTTCAGACCACCGTGGCAGGAGGCGTAGCCGTTGCGCGCGCCGATACCCCAGGCCAGGGTCAGGGTGCCTTTCTTGAGTTCGCCGAAGTAGCGAAGCCCCAGCACCACCGCACAGTTCTCCTTAGGGGAGAAAAAGGCCAGGCCCATGGGGTAGTCCGGGTGTGTCCAGTCCGGGTCGGCGAAGATAAAAATGTCGCCGTCCGTGTCGGAGATTGGCCGCGAGCGATTGTACATCTCCTTGTACTTCTCATTGACGTACTGGAAGTTGAACATCCAGCTGTAGAGGTTGTTTTCGAAGCCCTGGGGGACGATGAGGTGAGCGGCCACCATAAAGTCCTCCTCCAGGCCGATGTAAGCGTCCGCCGTGTAAAGCGTGCGGCAGCGCATATTGTAGATAGCCTCGCGGACGACGGTGGCCATTTCCTCCGGCTTGACGTTGGGGTAGCCGATGATGCGCCGCGCCGCCGCCGTGCGGCCGTAAAAGGCGCCGTCGTTGAGGAGCAGCACATTGGCCCCCGCGGGAAGCCCCTGCTCTTCCGGCTTGTAGACGGGCATTCCCGTGAGTTCCACTGTGCCAGGACTGGCTTTAGCCAGCTCGTAGGCGGCTTTCAGGTCAGGGACCTTTTTCACGTTGTTGCCGTAGAACAGGGATTCCACGGTGGTTCTGATGGGCGTTTGGTGCATTTTCTTGAAGTTTTCCGGGTCGTAGTGTCCGATTGTTGCCATTTCGTTTCGTCCTCCTAAGTGAATGAAAAATAAAGGAAACGCTGATTAAGTCCTTTGTGGGGCCCTGCCCCGCACCCCGCTTAGGGGGTCTCAGACCCCAAGGGTCTCAGACCCCGAGGGCCTCAGGCCCCTAAGAGCCCCATTAATCAGTGCTTCCTAAAAACTCTAAAGTTCTGCTCTCTCACCAAAAGACCCTAGTTTAGGATTAGAACAGGCCCGTGATTTTTCCCTCTTCGTCGATGTCGATGGAGAGCGCCGCGGGTTTCCGAGGGAGTCCCGGCATCGTCATGATGGCCCCCGTCACGGCCACCAGGAAGCCCGCCCCGGCGGAAAGCCGAACCTCCCGTACCGTTACGCGGAAGTTCTTGGGACGTCCAAGCTTCTCCGCGTCGTCCGAAAGCGAGTACTGCGTTTTGGCCATGCAGATTAAGAGGTCGTCCTTGCCTAACTCATGGATCAGTTCCAAGTCCTTCTCAGCCTGGGCGGTGAAGTGCACCCCATCCGCGCCGTATATCTCCCGCGCGATGGCGTTGATTTTCTCCTTGGGGCTCATTTCGGGCTCGTAGATAAATTTCAGCTCGGAGGATTTCTCGCAGGCCTCGACTACCTTCTTCGCGAGTTCCGCGCCGCCCGCGCCGCCCTTTTCCCAGACCTCCGACAGGGCGAAACTAGCCCCCAGCTCGGCGCACTTCTTTTCCACCAGCGCCAGCTCCGACGCCGTGTCGAGGGGGAAACGGTTGATGGCGACGACGGCGGGAAGGCCGAATTTTTTCACGTTTTCGATGTGCTTTTCCAGGTTCGGTATACCCGCTTCAAGGGCTTGCAGGTCCTCGCCGGTGAGTTCCGTCTTTTTTCTGCCGCCGTGCATTTTAAGGGCGCGCACCGTGGCGACAATGACCGCCGCGTTGGGCTTCAGCCCCGCTGTGCGGCACTTGATGTCCAAAAATTTCTCCGCGCCCAGGTCCGCGCCGAACCCGGCCTCCGTCACCAGATAGTCCGCCAGCTTCAGGCCCAGCTTCGTGGCTTGAAGGCTGTTGCAGCCGTGGGCGATGTTGGCAAACGGTCCTCCGTGAATGAAGGCGGGGACACCCTCCAAGGTCTGAACTAGGTTGGGGTTAACAGCGTCCTTCAGGAGCACGGTCATGGCGCCCGCCGTCCCCACGTCCGCCACGGTCACGGGCTTGCCGTCGCAGGTGTAAGCCACGACGATCCGGGCAAGGCGGGCTTTTAGGTCCATTAGGTCCACAGCCAGACAGAGAATAGCCATGACCTCCGACGCCACGGTGATGTCAAAACCGCTCTCGCGCGGGACTCCCTCTGTTCTGCCGCCCAGGCCTATCACGATCTTGCGCAGGGCGCGCTCGTTCAAGTCCATCACCCTGCGGAAAACCACGCGGCGGGGGTCGATGTTCAGTCCGCTGCCCTGCTGAATATGGTTGTCGATCACGGCGGCGCAGAGGTTATGGGCCGTCGTGACGGCGTGAAGGTCTCCTGTGAAGTGGAGGTTGATGTCTTCCATGGGAACGACCTGGGAGTAGCCGCCTCCCGCCGCGCCGCCCTTAACGCCGAAGCTGGGGCCCAGGGAGGGTTCTCGGAGCGCCACGCAGGCCCTCTTGCCGATATGGGTCAACCCCTGGACAAGCCCCACGCTGGTGGTGGTCTTGCCCTCGCCCGCAGGGGTCGGGGTGATCGCCGTAACCAGAACGAGCTTGCCGTCTGGCTTGTCCGCCAGCCTCTTGAAAACCTTGGGGCTTACCTTAGCCTTGTATCTGCCGTAGAACTCCAGCTCGTCGGCGTTAAGCCCCAGCTTGGCGGCGACGTCGGCGATGGGTTTCATCTTGGCGGCCTGGGCGATTTCAATGTCGCTCGGCACGGTCATGCTATCTCCATCCCTTCGTTTCTTTCTCAATCTTTCTCAAATCGACATTCACGTTCAGAACATTCAAGTTCAATAGGAAAGTTTACCTTACCCGCGTCCATATCGCAACGTTGGATTTTTTGTAAGTGTATTCCCTGGCAGACATCAAAGGAGGGACTTCTATGTTGTTCGAACCGTAAAGGGGCATAGAGTAGGTCTCCTCGGCCTTGGCCTGGAGAATCTCGTACACCCTGGGCTTGCCTCTCACCCCCACCCCCACCCACCAAAAACCGCCCCGGATGATGAAAGCGTAGCGAACCGGGTCGTTGATGATGCGCCCGTGGTCCATGTACTTGCCCAGAAGCTCGGCGTGGTTGGTTGTCTCTTCAGGAAGGAAACCGCCGTGTTCCTGGACAAAGAGGATGGCACTGGACTTCATCATGCGAAGGTCATTAAGGATGGCCGTGGCCTCCGCGATGGCGTCGCCGCCTCCGTAAGCGAGCATCATGGCTCCCGCCAGAATCGCGACGATAACCATAGTGATCACGAGTTCCACGAGTGTGAGCCCCTTTCTTCGACCTATTTCCATCATTTCCTCCCCCTTGTTTCGCCTTCAAAGTTTTTATAGACACAGCGCTCTCGCGATCAGGGGTTTAACCCTCATGGCGACGGCAGGGAATCTCAGGGTTTCCAGTCCGCCCAGGCCCTGGGCGATTTCCTCGGAGTCCAGGATTCCCTCCGTTGGTCCGAACGTGAAAGTCCATCGCACGCTGGGTGCAGCGATCATCAGGATCAGACAAGCCCCCGGCAGGTCTCCCAGGGGAGGCGTGTCGATGTGGGTCAGGGAAAAAGACGCGAAAACGCGCGCGCCCCGGCCCGGTTGGGAGAAAAAGCGGAACCTGCCGCCGCACTGCTCCGCGTTTTGCTTAAGAAAGGAAAGCCCCAGGCCAAGGCGGCGCGGTATCCGACCGGTACTGCCGCCGCGAAAGGGGTTTGTTACGACGGCCTCGCCTAAGCCGGTTCCTCCGCCGTCATCGATAACCTCCAGCTCCAGGAAACCCACGGGCTTTTCTCGGATGGAAGCCTGAACACGGCGCGCCTTGGCGGCTACGCTGTTCATCGCGATGTCCAGGAGGTGCGCCGACAGGTCTTCGAGCATGGGCCTTCACCTGGGGTGGTTTCCGGCGGCCAGGGCGTCCAGCGCCGCCGCGTCCGAGGCGTCCTTCAGGTGAGACGCCAGTTCCTTGTAATCCGCCGCGCCGCCCAGCGTCGCCAGGATTTCCCGCATGTCGTCGCTCTCCTCCCCGAAGCGGCCCGTCAGCAACCCGAAAAGGATCGTTCCCTTGGAAAACCAGTTCTGCAGGTCACGAGAGGTCGACAACACATCCTCGAACAGGAGGGAGAAGTGGAAGTTCTCATCTTCCGACTCGTCCACGGGATCAGGCATGTAACCCAGCATGTAAAAAGGAACGTTGGGCGCCATGCGCACCGCGTCCCACAACATTTTGTTTAGGTTCCTGCCGTTTTTTTCCCGCGCCTTTTCCCTGGCTTCCTTGACCTTTCCATTGCCGCCGGCCAGCATAAAAGTCGCAACGATCCGAGCGTAGGCCCAGCCCAGGCCCCGCGACGGCTCGCGCATGGTCTCCTCCAGGGCGCGCGCCCACTCTTTCTGCTCCAGGAGAATGCGGTAATACAAGGTCTTGGCCATCGCCAGGTCCTCGTGGTCGTAACGCAGAAGCTCCTCCACCAGCTCCAGCGAGCGGTCGTCCTCCTCTAGGCTGAAGAGCGTGTAGGCCGCGCGCTGCAGCAGGGCTAGGTGCACCAGGCCCGTCTCATCCTCCAAAAAGTCCTCGTCGGTAAGCCCCTCGTCCCGGATGTAGCGTCGCGTACCCTCCAACGCCCTCTCCAGGAAAGGCAGCCGCTCCTCGTCTTCCTCGGTGAGGTCGGCCTTGAGCAGAAGGGCCTCGGGGTTGTCCGGCTCCAGGGCAAGCGCCCGCTCGACCAGCTTCGCGACCTCGTCCGCGTCCTCCGATTCGTAAGCCCTGTTGAGCAGGTCGTAGATTTCGCCGTCGCCCATAGGTCCATTCCCCCTTTAAGGTTCATTATACTCCACATTTTTCTTGATTTTTAGGAATCGCCAGCCGACGGGACGCACCTTCCTTCAAGACTGAAAACAGGCGGGACCTCATCAGGCGGCTGTTCAGCCAGGCGGCTGTTCAGCCCCTTTGAGGCGGCCCGTCAGGTCAAGCAGCGCTGAGGTGCGCCACACGTTCTCGCTGACGTCGAACTTCAGCAGGCCGTCGTACCTGCGGCAAATCTCCCTCACCGACGAGATACCCAGGCCGGGCTGAGGTTCTTCGCCCTCGGCCAGGCGTTTCCGGGAGAGGTAGGCGTCGCCGCGTTTTTGCCACAAACCGTCGAAGCCGTTTTCCACCACCAGCGTCAGAGTGCCGTCCCTCGTCCGGGCAGTGACGTTGATGAAGCGGGGGCACGGCGGCTCTGTCCCCTGACGCTGGCAGGCTTCCACGGCGTTCTCCAGCAGATTACCCACCATGACGCACAGATCCAGGTCGTGCACGCGCCCGACGGACTGGGGAATGTTCAGCCTCACGTCGAGGGAGATTCTGTTCTCGCGCGCCATCGCGAAATAGTGCCCGGTTGCGGCGTTTACGGCGAAATTTTCGCAGACAGGCGCGGGAGAGGAGTGGATGTTTTGGGCTATTTGACCCAGGAAAGCCTCCAGGCCGGCCGTGTTGCCCCTGTCGCAGTAATCCCGCAGAGTGGCAATCTGGTGGCGGAAGTTATGGCGCGCCGCCGCGTCCCGCCGGGAGCTTTCCATCAGGCGCGCGTACTGCCCGCGCCGCTCGTCCAAAATCATGGACACGAAGCCCATCTCCGCCTCCAGCCTGTTCTTCTCGCGGGCCGCCGCGATGGACTCTTTGATGAAACGCCCGCCTATCAGGCCCAGGTCAAGGGCGAAAAGCTGCATTCCCGTGTGAAAAATCAGTCCAATGGGAAACCACGCCGCGGCAAACCTGAGCCAGTAGTTCAGAATCTCCAGCGCGCAGAAAAGTATGAGGATCAGCGTGGAAACCGCGAAACGCGCGGCATGCCTCGTTCCATATTTTTTGTGTTCCGCCATCATGGTAACGAAGAACCCAGCGAAACAAGCCATAATGAGGAAGTGCATCTGCGGCGTGAATCCGGAAAGGTCCGCCCGCCCCAGCGCCTGGAGCGTGACGGCTAGGATCAAGCAAACGGCGTGGACGGCGGCCAGCGCGTGGACGGGCCATTTGACGACTGGTTTCACGATGGAGAGTCCGTACATGAGGAACGGCATGGGAATGAAGTACAGCCCTGAAAACGCCATCAGGTACAGGAGCGTCGGATACGGAATCAAAAGGAGGGTGAAATCGCACTCCCCGATACCCCACAGGGCGCTGGTGAGCGCAAGCAGGCCAAGCCAAAACAGGGAGCGCGCCGCCTCGACTCCCCTCATCAGGAAAAACGCCAGAAGAATGATGAAATTTCCGAAAAATAACAGCACCAGCGAAAACGTGAACGATATAAAATCCTTCCTGAACTGCATGGAATAAAGCGCCAGGTTGTTGCCGATGAAAATGGGCTGCGCGTCCAGCCTGCCGCGCTGGGTCGGCGACCGGTATTCCAGGCGAAGCTGGCGTGTGTTTTCCGGCAGGCGGATAAAGGAAAGCGTGGTCGGCGGGTCCTTGAGAAAAGCGGGGTAGTCTCCCTCTCCGCCGCGCTCGAAGAGAAGGTCTCCGTCCGCGTAAACGCGAAGGGGAGAGTAAAACGACTTCATCAGCAGACTGTCATCGCCCTCGGTTTGCGGTTCCAGGTTCAGCAAAAGCTCCACCTTCGCGCGGGGCGGCAGGCCTCTGAAGGTATGAGGAAGCCTCACCGTCCCCGGCCTGCCGTCTTCCGTTCGAAAAAGCGCCCACGCCGCCATCCTGACGTTCTCCGTGAGGGCGGGAGGCAGAAATCTATCGTTCAGCGACGCGAAAACGAGCCACGCGGTCAGCGCGGAAAAAGCACATACTCCCCCATAAATAAGAAGAACAGGCCAGTGACGCAGTCTTGGGAGCGTCATATTTCCCTCCTCCACACCGCATCCATCAGCCACATCTTGTAGGCGTCCGAAGCCTCTTTGGCTCCTCGCCTGCCAATATAGACCACGTCCCCGTTTTTCATCGTGAAATCCTCGTCGATCTCCTTCACGTATCGAAAGTTTACGATATACGATCTGTGACACCTGTAAAACGAGGGCGGCGGCAGCAGCTTCTCCAGCTTGTTCAGTGAACACAGCGTCTCGGTGATCCCTTCCGTGGTGTGAATCAGGCACCGGAAGCCCATGACCTCGGCGTAGATGATTTTCGAGAGAGGAATGTTCACCTTCCTGTGATTCACGGTAACGGAGCAGACCTCTTGAAGCGCCTCCGTTTTCAACGCGGCCTGGCGCAGCGTTTTTTCGACATCCTCGCTTTTCAGCGGCTTGACGAGGTATTGGGCGGCGTCCATGCGGTAAGCCTCAAGGGCGTAGTCTTCGCTGGTGGTTGTGAAGACGATCTCCACCCTGTCGTCCGCGCCGCGCAGCGCCTGGGCCGCCTCCAGACCGGTAAGCTCCGCGCCGGAGGTCTCGCTGAAATAGATGTCCATGAACACCACGTCGTAACGCCCGGCGGGGTTGGAGGCCAGAAATTTCTCCCCTGAGGTGAAAAATGCCGTCTCCGACACCTCCGCGCACTCAATGATCCAGCGCAGCCGGGCCGAGTCGCCGGGGCTGTCCTCACACACGGCTGTTCTGAGAAATGTTTTCACTGCGGCCGACACCTCCAAATTAATACGTTAGAGTCAACGGCTCTATTCTACACGCGGGTGATTCGGCGCGAAAATCATTTCGTTGAAATCTTTCCTCAATATTTTTGAATCATAATTTTTGAATCATAGAAAAATATATTTTGTCAAGTGATTTTAAGAGTTGTAAGCGCTCCTGAAATGCATTGCTGAGTCTGCCAACAGCTAATAAAGTATTTTGCAAAAGCGCGTTCTCGCGCTTAACATTGAGCCTAAAATAAAGGAGAGTGCAAGAAATGAGGAAAGTTCGTGTGTTTGCGGCTCTGGTTGCAGTGGTGTTAGGAGTTTGGGGTGGGCTCGCCGAGGCGGCAGTTCGGAAGTTCGACCAATTCTCCATCGACGTGCCGGACGGCTGGAAGGTGGAGGACGACAAAGAAAACTACACCGTCAGCTTCACCGCTCCAGACGACTCGGCGGCTCTCACGGTTTCCGTCACCGCCGCCGAGGGGGGGAGTATGGAGGATTGGGCGAAGGCGTATCAAGAGGAGCTGAAGGGCAAGAATCTGCAAAAATTCTCGGAGAACGGGTACATGTTCGAGTTTGAGAACGAAAACGGTGTGGGCTGCCGCGCCACAGTCTCAGGCGACAGCAAACGAACCGTGCTGCTGGTGGCGATTGGCGAGCACGCCGCGTTCGAAAAAATGCTCAACTCTCTCGAGGATTAACCCTGAGCGGGATATTAACCCTGCAATAAAATCTTGCGTTTAAGCGGCGGCATAGGCCACAAAGTCCACTTCCAAAGAAACGCTTGATTTGAGACTTGTCTGCTTGAATTTTCATAGCTGAGGCTCGAACCTTTGACTTAAGGAAACGCTGATTAACCTCCTTGCGGGGCTCCGCCCCACACCCCGCTTAGGGGTCTCGGACCCCTAAGAACCCTATTAATCAGTGCTTCCTTAAATTCTTCACTGGTATAGCCGCCATCACACAATACTTTTTTCAACGTCGGCATATGAAAATCCAATGTCAACAACTTAAAATCTAAAGGCATATTAAGACTAAGAATAGGCTAATTGAATATGTAAAAATAAGTCAAATGCAATATTGAAAAAGTCTCACAATGCTGCAATGAAAAGAATACCCTCACAAGGTATATCTTTCAGGATTGGAGTGTTGCAGATGCCTAATTTATACGATATCCTTACAAAAACACGGGACATCACCTGAGTGACTGACCCAATGTAGTCAAGCTAAAGCGGTGCAGTATGCTGCACCCTCGAAAAGGCTTTGGGGTGCTTTGCGTTTCCGACGCCGCGCAGACTCCTTTCGAGTTGGAGCAGCAGGCAGGGGGCCGTTCCCTGGCAATAATTCCAAACTCCCTATTAGGGGCCTGAGGCCCCTAAGAACCCCATTAATCAGTGTTTCCAAAAAAATCGGGGGGCGGAAGCCCCCCTTTTTTCACGCTTGGGTTCCGTCCCTCTATCAGCTTTTTGTTGAAGCAGCTGCTTTTAAAACAAATCCTAGTTAAATAGAAGTTTTCAAACACTCTCTAGGAACTCCTTTTGGAACACCCTGCCTATTGTTCACTTAAAACTATGAAGCCAAGCGGTTGTGTATCAGTTATAATTATAATAAAAGTGAATCGCTTTTGTCGTGGTGTTGGGGGGAGGAATCCAATTCTTGGTTAAAGTGACCAGGGAGAGGGCGCCGATAAGTATTTGTGAAGTAAACTTGGGGAGTGACGTTTGGGCATGAAGATGAAGCGTATCGCAAGAGTGGGGGGACTGTGCTTCCTGATTGTGGGAATTCTCTGCGGGCTCGCCATCCAGGGAGAGGCTCGCCCTGCTTTAGAGCAACGGCGGCTCTCCGTCGTGCTGTTCCCAACGGAAAACAACACGGATTTCCAGGTCTGGCACAGCAAATACTATCCCTACAGCGTCCTGGAGCAGAAGATGACGGAGCAGTTGGCGGCGCTCTTTTCCGACTCGCCCATGGTGGACGTCACGGTGCTTAACGAGAACGGGATGAACCGCTGGCTGAGCCAGCCGCGCCGCGCCGAGGACATGGCGATTCAAATGGAGCTTTACGGCGCCATTTTAAAGGAGCGCGAGGTCTTAGGTACGGTAGAGACAGGAAGGGTGAAGCTGCGCCTCAAGATTTTTGATTCACTGAACGGCGAGCAGTTTGCGACGCGTATCGCCACGGGCAAGGATCAGCGTTACACGTTTTCCCCCGGTGACGAAAGACTGTTCTGGATCGACCTCCGCCTCGTGGGTCTCCCCGTTCCTTTTGAAGATGGCCTCGACATCTTGGGTCTCATGAAAACCCCGGATAAGGGCCAGAAAATGAGCCGCCCCACGTGGCAGCAGTTCGCTGGAACCTCCCACTGGCAAGCGATCAAGAACGCCATAAAAGACGGCTATCATGAGGCGATGGCGCACGTCTCCATCGCTTTAAAGCGCGACTACCCGGAGATGTACGCCAGGGGGGAACCCTCTTTCAACCCTTACGCCATCAATGTGGGGCGTATTATCTCCCCCACGGCAGACTCCAAGCGCAAAAAGCAGGAGTACATTATCTCCATCGGGCGCGAGGACGCCCTGCAAGTGGGTGATGTGCTGGAGGTCGTCCGAAGCGACACCTATATTTCCATTGACCCCGAAAACCCCGTGGCCGTGATCCCCAAGAGTATCGGTAAGGTGAAGGTGATCCGCCTTCAGGAAAGGAGCGCCGTGGTGCGCGTCGTCGCGAACAACAAAAAGGAGCCGATTCAGCTTGAGGACTTGGTTATGAAGTTCCACCGGCCAGATGTCCTGCAAATGAAATGGGAGTCGAAAACGCCATGAAGAACCTCCAGCACATGCGAATAATGATTGTTTTAGTTTTTTTGTGGACCTTCCTTACCTTTGTGATGGAAGCGCGGGCCAACGGCAACGTCTCGGCGGACGAAGTTCCAAAGGCTTCGGCGGAACCCGTGCGGCCCGACGCCAACAGATCGGTGCGCAAGGCCCCAGTCCGGCGGCCGCCCAAGAAAACGCCGCCTAAAAAGAACGCCGCCAGAAGGGTGACTCAGCCCAAACCGAGAAGTGTTTCCTCATTAGAGCGCGGCATTGCCCTGATGAATCAAAGGCGTTATGAAGAAGCGCGTTCTTGGCTGCAAAAGGCCGTCAAAGAAGAGCGAAAAAACCCCTATGCCTGGTATTGGTACGGACTAGCTCACGACAAAGTGGGGCAATATCAGCAGGCTCAGTTTTTTTATGTACGCGCCGCGACCCTGGACCCGGAGTTCCCGCCCCTATCCCGCATTATGCTCTACCCCGACGAGGGGAATCGCTTGCCCCTGTGGGATCCACAGCACCGGACGCGTCTGTACCAAGTGGAGACGAGCCGCCGGGGCATGGAGATTGTGCCCCCTGGCTCACCGGAGGCGACGAGACATCCCATGTTCCCGGAAACTCCGCTGGCGCCGGGGACGCTCTACCCCCCATACCCACCTGCCACGCCTGACCAGTTAGGGACGCGGTACCACATGCAACCGGTGTACGTTCCCCCGCCGCCTCCTTATTCTGACGAGACACCTGAGGCTCCGACGCCGCCCTCTCCACGGCCTTGAAAAAAGAATACATAGGAGTGATATAAGTGAGAAAAACAAAAAACGTGTTTCTGTGGGGGGCTCTCGTGGGGTTCGCGCTGCTGTCCGCCCCTGCCGCGGCAAAGGTTTACGTGGCGGAGCCCCTGTTAGTCCAGCAGCCGCCCTACGCGGGAATGACGTTTTACGTGTATCGGCCCTACGGCATGCCAAAGGGATGGTACATGACCTTTGACGGGTATCCCGTGTTCAAGAACAAGGACGGGGTATGGGTGTACGGTGCTTATCATGGACCCAACCTGGTGCCGACCCACTACGTGGTGGGTTCGGTCATCCCTTCGATGGCGGGCTTGACCCCCTACGCAACCCCCGCGCAAATATCCTCGTTCACGGTCTGGCAGCCTCCGGTGCGTTCCCTTCCTGAGGAGCCCTATACGGCAGTACGCCAGCCCCAGATAAAACACCAGAGCCGGGCGGCCGATCTTCCTATCTACCCAACCTATACGCCTGAGTGGTTGTTTGACAGGCACTTCATGGCGGTGGGAAAGTGGAAAGGAAGCGTTGACCGGTTGGGGGTGTTGCATAGACTGGGAACCCCTGTGGCCTGGAAGGGGAACTCCCCCAACGTGCTTTACGTCTGGACCGGTGAGATGTGGTACTCGATAATGGCCCGCGAGGGACAGAGGCCCGCCGGCGTTCTCAAGGAAAACCTCTACTTCCTGACACGGCGGACAAAGCGTAACGGCTTTGTTTGGTATGAGGCCGACGTACCCCTTCTCGCTCAGCAAGCCGCCGTCTGGGGCTATTACTGGATGGGCGAGGTCATGCCGCGCTAGAAAACGAATGAAAAGGCGGAGATGTTTTGCTCTCCGCCGCGTTCTGCAGCCGCCTATTTCGGAAGTTTAGGGAAATGCTGATTAAGTCCTTTGCGGGGCCCTGCCCCACCCCCCGCTTAGGGGCCTCAGGCCCCTAAGAACCCCCATTAATCAGTGCTTCCTTAGATGTCTATACCGATCGCTGCCTCCACGCTCATCATAATTTCTTTCATAATTTCCAATTACTTACTTGTCTGTCTTCATACGTTTATTTTGTGAAAAAATTCTATTTGCTTGACAATGAGCCCCACTTTATGGTATTAGTTAGTAAGAGAGACGGATGTCACGGGCGAGAAGCTGCGGGAAAACGGCCTGAGGAAAGTGGGAACAGAACACGAAAGAGCGGGAGACAGTCATTTCAATCGATATTCTGATCGGGAAGGGGATTGAATTTTGGAGTTGGGTGTTTTTAAGGGCGGTGTTCATCCGCCTGATAATAAAGCGTTGAGTGCGGACAGGGCGATAGAGCGTTTCTGTCCAGAGGGGAGTTTTGTGTTCCCCATGTCTCAGCACATCGGCGCGCCTTGTTCCCCGGTGGTGAAAAAAGGCGACCGGGTTCTAGCAGGGCAGAAATTGGGAGACGCGGAGGCGTTCGTCTCCGCTCCGGTGCGGTCTTCGGTGTCGGGAACGGTAAAAGACGTGGGCATGAAAATGACGGCCTCCGGGGCCCTTGAGGAGTGCGTGACCGTCGAAAGCGACGGAAAGTTCGAGTACGAGGCGGCGTTGCTTCCCCACAGCGATTTCATGTTGGTAGAACCTAAAGAGTGCGTCCGCATCATCCGAGAAGCGGGGATCGTGGGCATGGGGGGCGCTGCCTTTCCAACCCACGTCAAGCTTTCGCCTCCACCGGACAAAAAAATTCAGTGGATCATCGCCAACGGAGCCGAGTGCGAACCTTTTCTCAACTGCGACAACCGCTTGATGCTGGAACACGCGGAGGAGATCGTCGGGGGATTGGAGATCTGCAAGCACATCTTCCCCGCGGCTAAAGGCGTTATCGGCGTGGAGGACAATAAACCGGAAGCGATCGCGCGGCTGAAAGAAGTGGCCGCGGAGCGCGGCGGCACAATCGAAATCCTTCCTCATAAGGTGAAGTACCCTCAAGGCGCGGAAAAAATGCTGATCTACACCGTTACGGAGCAGGAGGTGCCCTCAGGAGCCCTTCCCGCCGATGTGGGTTGTCTGGTGATCAACGTCCGCACGCTTTATCAGATATGGACGGCCATTGCCGAGGGCATTCCGGTGGTGGACAGGGTGGTGTCCGTGGTGGGGGACGTTATTGCGGACCCGAAGAACATTCTCGCGCCCCTGGGGGCCTCCGTGCGGAGCTTGGTGGAGGCGGCGGGAGGCTTTACGAGGGAACCCGCGAGGGTTCTGTCCGGCGGACCCATGATGGGAATCTCCATGAGGTCCCTGGACGTGCCTATCGTAAAGGGAACGTCGGGGATTCTCGCGCTCTCGGAGCGCTTCGCGCCCTATTGGGAAGAATCGAACTGCATCCGATGCGCTAAGTGCGTGAGCGCTTGTCCTATCGGCCTTCTTCCCACGTCTTTGGACCGCGCCGTCAGGTTCAGGGAATACGCGGAATTCGAGTCCTTGGGCGGCATGAATTGCATTGAGTGCGGCTGCTGTACCTACGTGTGTCCTGCCAGGCGTTACCTCACGCAGTCGTGCAGGGACGGCAAAGCCGGTGTCATGGCAGCGCGGAAAAAAGCGCAGGCCTCTAAAATGGAGAGTGGGAAAAAGTGAGTCGCCTGCTTACGGTTTCAAGTTCACCGCACATAAGAACCGAGATGACCACGGCGCGGATCATGCTGTGGGTGATCGCGGCCCTGGTTCCGGCAGGGCTGGCGGGGTTGTTCTTTTTTGGTTTCCGCGTGGTTCTGCTGGTCGCGGCCTGTATCGTTTCCTGCACGCTGACGGAATGGATATGGCAAAAATATTCAGGGCAGAAAACCACACTCTCCGATTTTTCCGCTGTGCTGACGGGGTTGCTGCTCGCTTATAACGTTCCCCCTACCCTCCCCCTTTGGATGGCCGTCTGCGGAAGCGTCTTCGCGATGGTCATCGTCAAGCACTTTTACGGCGGTATCGGGCAGAACATCGTCAACCCGGCGCTGGCCGGCAGAGCCATGCTGCTCACCTGCTGGCCCGTGGCCATGACCACTTGGACCCTCCACGGCGTGAGCGGCCCCACGCCTCTCGCCATTATCAAGGGCACGGCGGGCACCATTGAGTCCCTGCCATCCCTGGCAGACCTGTTTATCGGAAACGTGGGAGGCTGTATCGGCGAGACCTCGGCGCTGGCGCTGCTCGCCGGCGGAGGCCTGTTAATCTACAAGGAAATCATCTCCTGGAGGATTCCTGTTGCTTACATCGTCACCGTCGCCGTGATATCGCTGCTGTTCGGCCGCGCGGGGGGTGTCCTGGCCGAGGTCATGAGCGGCGGGCTGGTGCTGGGCGCGTTTTTCATGGCTACCGACTACGTGACGAGCCCCACTACACCCCGCGGGCAGGTGATTTTCGCCGTGGGCTGCGGCGTAATCACGTCGTTGATAAGGGCTTTTGGCGGATACCCGGAGGGCGTGTCGTACTCGATACTGATAATGAACGTCACCGTCCCGGTCATTGACAGGTGGACGACGCCGCGCGTTTTTGGAGAGGTGAAAAGCCATGGCAAAGGCTAACATTCAGATTTCTTCCAGCAGGAAAAACCGGAACAAGATTTTCCGGCTTGGAGGGATCCTCTGTCTCGTTACCGCGATAACGGGCATCATCCTCGGCGGGGTTTACTCGATCACCCTAGAGCCGATCCGCAGGACCCGGGAGCGGCTCCAAAACGAGGCTTTATCGGGAGCGCTTCCTGGAGCGGAGACCTTTACGCCCATGGAGCTTGTCTCCAGCCTCACGAACCAGGGCGTCCAGGTTCAGGGCGTCCACAGGGGATCGAAGGGCGGCGAGACGGTGGGTCACAGCATCTCCGTGACGTCCAAGGGATATGGAGGAGCTATCCAAATCGTCGTGGGGATCGCTGGGGATGGTACGCTGCACGCCATTCAGATTTTGAGCCAATCGGAGACCCCAGGACTTGGCGCGAAGGCCTCGGCTCCCGCCTTTTTGAGGCAGTACTCGAACAAGAAGACGGAAAGTCTGACAGTGGTCAAGGCCCCGCCTTCCGCTCCTGGAGAGATCCAGGCCATATCGGGGGCGACGATCACCTCCAACGCGGTGAGCGACGGGGTAAACGCGGCTTTAGCTTATTGGCGCACGCATTTGGTTGGGGGGAAGTAGCATGAATCCTTTTAAAATTATCAAGAACGGTATCATCGGCGAAAATCCGACGTTGGTGCAGTGCATTGGGCTGTGCCCCACCTTGGCCGTTTCCACCAGCGCTGTCAACGGCGTCGGCATGGGTATAGCGGCGACGGCGGTGCTGGTGGGCTCCAACATGGCGGTCTCGGCGATACGCAAGTTCGTGCCCAGCGAGATACGCATTCCTATTTTCATCGTGCTCATCGCGGGGTTCGTCACCGTGACGCAGCTTCTTATCTCCGCTTACGCTCAGACCCTGGACAAGGCCTTGGGTATCTTCATTCCTCTTATCGTCGTGAACTGTATCATCCTGGCGAGAGCGGAGGCCTTTGCTTTCAAAGAGAGCGTAATGGCGTCGCTTTTCGACGGCATTGGAATGGGACTGGGTTTTACCGCGGCCCTGACGCTGCTGGGCGCTATGAGGGAACTCCTCGGCAACGGCACTATATTCGACGTGGTCGTCACGCCGCCGGGTTATCAGCCGGCGCTTTTGGCCATTCTCGCGCCGGGCGGGTTCATCTCCCTGGGAATCTACATGGCGCTTTTCCGCGCTTACCAGAACCGCGCGGCAAAGAAGCAGGGTTTAGATGCCCCTGAGACGTCCGAAGGCTGCGCTCACTGCGCCGCCGCTTCCGTTTGCGGAGGCCACGACAACACGGACAACACGGACAACACGAAGGAGAAAAAGTCATGAATCTGGTGTGGCTGTTCCTCGGCTCGATATTCGTTAACAACATCATTTTGTCGCGCTTCCTGGGGTGCTGCCCCTTCTTAGGCGTCTCCACCAAATCGGAGACCGCGAAAGGTATGGGTGTGGCCGTCATCTTCGTGTTGGTGCTGGCCGCCGTGATGACGTGGCTGGCGTATCACCTGGTGCTTGTTCCCCTGCACCTGGAATATCTGTATACCCTCTCGTTCATTTTGATCATCGCCGCTTTGGTTCAGTTCGTTGAGCTGGCGCTGAAGAAGGTCAACCCTGCCCTGTACAAGTCTCTGGGGATATTTCTTCCCCTGATCACCACCAACTGCGCGGTTTTGGGTGTAGCCGTCATCAACATGAACGAGAAGTACACGTTGATCGAGTCCGTGGTGAACGCCCTGGGGTCGTCGGTGGGCTTTTTGATCGCCATAGTCCTGATGGCCGGCCTTCGGGAGCGCATAAGCCGCAACACCAACATTCCGAAGTGCCTTCAGGGGCTGCCGATAGCGCTGGTCACGGCGGGTTTGATGTCCATCGCCTTCATGGGCTTCAGCGGCATCATCCAGTGAGAAAGGCGGAAAAGCTATGATTTCGGCGATAGTTTACCCCACCGTCGTTATGGGGGTATTGGGGTTGGTGTTTGGGGCCCTGCTTGCTTTTGCCTCTATAAAGTTTTTCGTGAAGACCGATGAGCGGGTCACGCTGATTCGCGATATCCTCCCTGGGGCCAACTGCGGCGGCTGCGGTTACCCTGGCTGCGACGGATACGCCGACGCCGTCGTTAACGCGGGGGCTGGTACGGGGCGCTGCGCTGCCGGAGGGTCAAGTTTGGCGGAAAAAATCGCGGCTATCATGGGAGTGACCAGCGAGGCGTTTGTTCCCGTTCGGGTTTTTCTTCGGTGCCGGGGCACGACGGCGGCTTCCATCCGCACCGTGGCCTATGACGGTGTGAAGGACTGCCGGTCGGCCGCCATCATTCCAGGAAGCACGCCAAACGCCTGTCCCTACGGCTGTATCGGCTTTGGAACCTGCGTCGAGGTCTGCAACTTCGGGGCGCTGTCTATTGTTGAGGGGTTGGTGCAAGTGAACGCGGCGAGATGCGTCGGCTGCGGCGCCTGCGTCGACGTGTGTCCCAAGTCGGTGCTGGCGTTGGCCCCGCAGTCGTCTGCCGTTCAGGTTTTTTGCAACTCGAGCTGGAAGGGGCCTGACGTGAAAAAGGTCTGCTCCGTGGGATGTCTCGCCTGCGGCCTGTGCGTCCGTTCCTGCCCGGCAAAGGCGATAACGCTGCAAAACAACCGAGCCGTGATCGACGTGAAGCTATGCACGAACTGCGGAAGCTGTATCACGAAGTGTCCGGCCAAAACCATCGGTCCTTTGAACATCAGGTGTGTCGATAAAGAGACAATCGACAGTCAATGTGCTTGAAAAAACTTCTGTGTTTGGGAGGACTCGCCGCGGCGATAGGCGTCCTGATATATTGGAACGACGCAGTTGTTCTGGAACGGGCAGAAGCCCGCATGAACACGTGGATGACCCTCTCCGTGGAGGCGCCGCGGGAAACGGCAAATAGGGCTCTCGACGGATCCTTTGCACTGTTGCGGAAGTTGAATGACGGGTTATCCCGTTACGTGGAAACGTCGGATATTTCGCGTCTCAACGCCTCCGCGGGCGCCGCGCCCGTAAAAGTCGCCCCGGAAACCTGGGAGCTTTTGCAAAGCGCCTTGATTCTTTCCGAGGCGACGGAGGGTTATTTCGACCCCACGGTGGGGCCTTTGACCGACCTTTGGCGCATTCTCGCAAAGGAAGGAAGCAGCGGTTTTCCCGTGCTCGCCGAAAACGCGGTCGCGGCCGCGCGGGAGCTTGTGGACTATCGGAGTCTTTCCCTAATCTCGCCTGACCTGGCCTTTCTGCGTTCGAGGGGTACGGCTTTGGACCTTGGAGCTATCGCCAAGGGTTACGCCGCCGACAAGGTAGCGGACTACTGCAAGACTCTGGGCGTCCGCTCCGCGCTTCTCGACTTGGGGGGAAATATCTTGGTTTGGGGTTCGAGAAAAAAACCTTGGCGGCTGGGAGTTCGGCATCCGCTCAAGGGAAGGGATTCCATCGCCTGCGTGCTGGAGTTCAGTTTTGCTTCGAACGAGGTAATGTCGGTGGTCACTTCGGGTTCTTACGAGAGGTTTCGGGAAATCGACGGTAAGAGGCTGTCGCATGTTTTCGACCCTCACACGGGGTTTCCCATCGAAACGTCCCTTTTGTCCGTTTCCGTAATCGATCCCCGCTCCGCAAAGGCCGACGCGTTGGCGACGGCCTTTTTGGTCATGGGTGAGGAAAAGGCACGTGGGATTCTGCGCCGTTTTCAGGGAACGGAAGCCATTTTCATCTACCAGGATGGGGATAAACTGGCGATAAACGTCACAATAGGACTGGAAAAATCTTTAAAATCCAGCGAAACCGAAGCGGCGATCAATATTTTTTGAGGAGGGGCCGGGGTGCTGAAATGCGGGATTGTCGGGCTGCCGCTTTGCGGGAAGTCCACGGTGTTCAACGTCATCACGCGAGCTGGAGTGGAGGTGAAGCCCTACGCCAGCGGCAAGACAGAGCCTAACCGTGCCCTGGTCAGCGTTCCGGACGCGCGGTTCGACAGACTGGTGGAGATATTCGAGCCCAAAAAGGTCACTCCCGCCGCGGTGGAGTTCGTGGACTTAGCGGGCCTGTCCCGCGACGCCAGCAAGGGGGCTGGACTGGGGAACTCCTTCCTCTCCTTCGCGGCGGAGTCGGACGCGCTGTTGCACGTGGTGCGCGTTTTCACCAATCCAGACGTCCCCCACCCGGAGGACACGGTAGACCCCCTGCGCGACTGGCGGATTGTGGAGATGGAGCTGATTTACCGTGATTTGAGCGTCATCGAAAACCGGCTCTCCCGCATCTCAGCCAAGAAGAAAAACACCTTGGAGGAGTCCGTCGAGGCGGAACTGCTGAAAAAGCTCCAAGACCACCTGATGGAGGAGCGCCCCCTCCGCGAGTGTCTTCTGACGGACGAAGAGAGAAAAAAACTGACCGGTTTCACCTTTCTGACACTGAAGCCGGAGTTGGTCATTCTGAATCTGGACGAGGGGCAGAGGGGCTCCGTGCCTCAAGCCGAGGCCCTGGAGGCGGAACTTGAGGGGAAAGGACTGGGCGTGGTGCGGCTTTTCGGCTCTCTGGAGATGGACTTGACCCAGCTTGAGCCGGAGGAGCGGGCGGAGTTCATGAAAGAGCTGGACATCGCGGAGCTGGGGCGCGACCGCCTGATTCACAAAGCTTACCGCATTTTGGGACTGATCTCGTTTTTCACCAGCGGTAAGGACGAGGTGCGCGCTTGGACGCTGCGCCAGGGGGATAACGCGGTGGACGCGGCGGGCGCAATCCACTCTGACCTGGCGCGGGGGTTCATCCGGGCGCAAATCGTGGCCTACGAGGACTTCATCGCCGCGGGAGCGACTCTAGCCGCCTGCCGCGACAAGGGCGTGCTGCGCCTGGAAGGCAAGGAATACCCCGTCAAGGACGGTGACATGATCGAGATTCGCTACAACGTGTAAAATTGTTTCGTTCGGTTCTATTCACATTCAGGAGGTATTCGAAATGAACGAGAAAACGCTGTTGTCGCTTGCCTACGGCGCCGCGTTCACGGCAGGTGAGCGAGCCGTCGCCTTTTCTGACCTGGAGGCCTTAGCGCCTTGTTTCAAGAGCGGTGACGAGTGGCTGCGGAAAAACGCCTCGGAAGGCAAGGATGGGTTTGGCTGGCTTAACCTCGCGAAGCGTAACGTGGACGACATCCAGACCCTCTCGCGCTGGCTGGCCACGCGGGAGTCCATTGTGCAGGTGGGAATCGGCGGCTCCGCCCTAGGGAACCTGATGCTTCACGGGGCGCTCCTGCCGCCCTACTGGAACGAAATCCCCAAGGCGAAGCGCGGCGGTCCGCGTTTCTTCATGTCCGACAACGTGGACCCCGGCGACAACCGTGCTATATGGGAGCTGCTGAACCCCGAGAGCACCGCCGTTATCGTTGTCAGCAAGTCCGGCAGTACCGCAGAGACGGCCGCGAATTTCCTGTTTTTTTGGGAAAAACTCCGCGATACCTTGGGTGAAGCGGGGGCCCGCGAGCGCGTCATCGTCGTTACAGATAAGGATAAAGGGATACTGCGCCCCTTTGTGGATGAAACCGGCTGCAAAAGCCTGATCCTTCCTGAGGATGTGGGCGGGCGCTTCTCCGTTTTGTCCTGCGTGGGCCTGCTTTCGGCCTGGGCGCTGGGCATCGACTGCAACGCGCTCCTCTCCGGCGCGGCTGCCATGGATGACTGCCTCGCCAAGACAAACTCGGTGCTGGACAACCCCGCGTGGATAATGGCGGGACTCGCCTACCTTCACATGAAAAAGGACCGCAACATCAACGTCTTGATGCCCTACGCCGACCCTTTGGAGCGGTTCTGCGAGTGGTTCGCCCAACTATGGGGTGAGTCCATTGGCAAAGATGGTCAGGGCTCCACACCGGTGCGTGCCCTGGGAGCCATTGACCAGCACTCGCAGATTCAGCTTTACACATCGGGGCCAGACGACAAGTTCTTCACAATTCTCACCGTGGCCCAGGGGCAGAAGGACATCGCTCTGCCTGCCGCTCCGGAGAAGGCCTTCGAGAAGCTCTCCTACCTTTACGGGAAATCCATGAACGAGCTGCGCAATTTCGAGGCCGCTGCGACGGCTTCGGCCCTGTCCAAAGCGGGCCGCCCGGTGGCCGCGCTCTCTATTCCCCTCCTGGACGCCTGCCGTTTGGGCGGACTTATCCAGTTCTACGAGTACGTCACGGGTCTGATGGGACACCTGATGCAGGTCAACCCCTTCGATCAGCCTGGAGTGGAGCAGGGGAAAGACTACACTTACGGGCTGATGGGACGGAGCGGCTTCGACGCTCAGGCCCAAGAGGTACGTACTCTCTCCGCGAAAATCAACGAACGCTTGGTGACAGTGTAACCCTTGGTGACAGTTAGTCAACTTGTCCATATTATGGAAGCGCTGATTAACCCCTTGAGGGGCTCCGCTCCGGGGTATCGGACCCCGAGGGGCCTTAGGCCCCTAAGAACTCGGTTAATCAGTGTTTTTTTTATGCCCTTTAGTACTTTCTTCGTTAAGCAGGCTGACTGCGGAGCTGGTTCCAATACGTTCGCAGCCCTCGGCCACGTACCGTTCCATGTCCTCAAGCGTCTTTATGCCCCCGGCTGCCTTGATTTTCACGGAGGGGCCGATGTGCCGCTTGAACAGCCTCACGTCCTCAATCGCGGCCCCGGCCGTACCGAAGCCGGTGGAGGTCTTGATGTAGTCGGCGCCGGTTTCGGTAACGATCCCACAGAGTTCGATTTTTTCCTCCTCGCTGAGGTAGCAGGTTTCGACAATGACCTTGAGCGTCTTGCCCTTTGTAACCGCGCGGATTTGCCCGATCTCACCCCGAACTTTCCCGAAGTCGCCGTTCTTGACGTCGGTGACGTTGATGACCATATCGATTTCGTCAGCTCCGTCGGCCACTGCCTGCATCGCCTCCATCATCTTGGCCAAAGCGGCCTCATAGCCTAGAGGGAAGCCTATTACGGTGCATATGGTGATTTTATCTCCATAGACTTCCTTGACGTACTTGACGTAACAGGGCGGAATGCAAACCGAGGCGAATCGGTACTTCAGGGCCTCTTTACAGAGTTTTTTCACGTCCTTCCATGTGGTGAACGCCTTGAGCGCGGTATGGTCCACATGAGCGCAAATTTCCGACTTTGTCATTGATTAACCCCCTTATGGTTTTTTCAGTTCCGTGCGCAAAATAGCTTGTGATAGACTCTATTTTCAACCTTAACCTGACCGAGATCGGCCTATCCTTGGGGTTTTCCGATCCAAGCGAGGCGAGAATCCGCTACGCTCGCCCGAAACGGCGGGTCAGCTCCGTCCGGGTGAGGGTCAGCACCGTGGGGCGACCGTGGGGGCAGAAGGCGGGCTGCTGGCAGCCGTGCAGGTCGCGCCAGAGGGCTAGGGCCTCCTGGGGGCTAAGGGCCGTAGTCAGTTTAACGGCCTCCCGGCAGGCGGCCGTAGCCCAGGCGCGCCATAAGATTTCCTCCGACGCGTTCGCCGGTTCACCATCGCGAAAGGCCGCCAGGGAACTCCGCAGCAGAACTTCCGGCGGGATAGAGACGCCGGGGAGGCAGGGCGTCGCCGTCAGCCTCATCTCCCCTCCGTCGAAGAACTCCAAGGTGAAGCCGATTCCCTCCAAAAACGCCTTTTTCTCCTCCACTTCCAGCAAGAGCGTTGGGGGCAGGGGTGCGGGAAGCAGGAGCTTCTGCGAGCGCGCTCCCTCTTTCGCCGCCGCCCGTACCCTCTCAAAGGCAACGCGCTCGTGGGCCGCGTGGGGGTCCACCAGGACCAGCCCTCCCTCCGAACCCAAAACGTCAAACACCAGGTACCCCATGTTCGACTGACCCAGGTATGCCACGTCGGTGGGGACGGGAGCAGCTTCTTCCCTGCCTCCGGCAGTTGAGGGCGGCCAGTCCGGGGCATCCTCCGCCAATGGGTTGCCGAGAGCGTTTTCGCCAAGCCCTTTTGAGGATTCTTTTTGTGCCGGGCTAGGGCCGTCGGGCGCCTCTATCCGGCCAAAAAGCCGCTCCGGCCGGTGTACCTGAAACGCCGCGGAGCGGGAGGCAGGCGGGCCGTCGCTTTGGGGAAATGCCTGCCTGCTGTTCCCAAAGGTCCGAACAGGGGGAACTTCTTGGAAATGCGGCGCCGAGAAATCCGGGCCGCCAGGCCGGGCGGCGGCGCCAAGCTGGGAGGCCGCAACCTTCACCGATTCGAAGACCTCGCTGGGGTGACGGAAGCGGACCTCCGCCTTGGCCGGGTGAATGTTGACGTCGGTCAGGGACGGGTCGACGGTGAAAAAAAGCGCCCAGCCCCCCACCAGCTCCCGTATCGCGCCCACCGCCCCCTTAATGAGGGGGTCCGAAACGGAGCGCCCGTTGACAAAGGCGGAGACCTCGTTACGGCCGGGGCGGGGCTGCCACCAGCACTCCAGCTCGACGCTCCCGGCCGAGGCCCGTGCCGTGAGGATTTCGGGCTCACCTCCCCAAAGCCGTTGAACGGCGCGCCGTCTGTCGCCGCTCCCATCGGTGGAGAACACGGGCCGCCCGTCGTGCTCCAAGGAAAACCCCACTTCCGGCCGGCAAATCGCGTACTCCCGCAGGACGGCCGCCGCCCGGCGCAGTTCACCCGCGGCGCTCTTCAGAAATTTGCGCCGGGCCGGCAGGTTCGCGAATATCTCGTCCACCTGCACGCGGGTTCCCGGCACGCAGTTCACCCGCTGGTGCTCGAAAATTTTTCCCTCGTAAGCGTGGATGACCCCCCCCAACTCCGCCCCAGCCGGGCGCGAGCGTATCTCCACCCGACCCACGGCGGCCAGGCTCGCCAGGGCCTCACCCCGGTAGCCCAGGGTGCGAATGGCATCTAAATCTTCAATCCCCCCGATTTTGCTGGTGGCGTGAGGTGCGAGGGCCAGGGGAAGCTCCTCGAAGGCGATGCCCGCTCCATCGTCCTCCACCACCACCCGGACGCGCCCCCCGTCCCACAGCCTCACCCGCACGCGCCGCGCTCCAGCGTCCAGGGAGTTCTCCGCCATTTCCTTGACCGCCGAGGCAGGGCGCTCCACCACCTCGCCCGCCGCTATCCGCGCCCACACGCCCTCGGGCAGAAGTCTGATTCCCATGGTTTTGCGCCCTTTTTCTTAATATATCGGAGGGATGTGGGCGGCGGTGAAGGCCCCCACGACCTCCGCACCATGATTTTGGGCCGCGCGGGCCAAGCGAGAAAGCGTCGCGCCCGTGGTGCATACATCGTCCACAAAGGCGACGCGGAGACCGGCGACGTCCCCGTCAAAGGCAAAGGCCGCGCTGGAAAGGGACAGCCGCTCCGCCGCGCCCATGCCCGCGCGGCTCGGAACGTCCTCCGCCCAGCGCGCCGCGTTCCAGACCTCGATGTCCCAAGCGCTCTCCAGCCCCCTGGCAATGGCCTCGGCTTGGTTGTAGCGGCGCGGGCTCCTCAGATGCAGGGGCACGGGAACGAGCACGTCCGCCTCCGGTCTCGTCAGCGTTTTTCCAAGCGCCTCCCCCATTCGGAATCCCACCGCCTCGTACCTGGCGTACTTGAGCATCAGGATCAAATCTTTCATAACCCCCTCGTAGACGGCCCCTGAACGAATCCTCGCCCTATCACCTTTGTGTACCTTGCAGGGGGCGAGTTCCCCGCACCAAAGGCAGCGCGAGAGCTGGGGCCGGAACAGGGAGCGCAGACAGCAGTCACAGGCCAGCTCCGCCACGGCCCCGCAGATGGGGCAGGAGACGGGCCACAGCATGTGCGCGAGCCAGCGTTGCATGACTTGCACTACAGGGATTTCCAGCTTTTGAAGCCCTGGCCCAGCACCTCCGTGGCGTCGCAGATGGAGACAAAGGCCCTTGGGTCCTTCTCTTGGAGGAACGCCTTGAGCTGCACCACGTGGCGTGGCTCCAAAAGGGAAATCAGCACGGGACGGGGCTGCCCCGTGTAGGCACCCTGGCCCTCGACGCGGGTGACACCCTTGCCCTTCGACGTGATAAAATGGCACACTTCGTCGGGCATGCTGGTGATGATGAGGGCCTGCTTGCGCCGGTCAAACTTGCGCATGACGTTGTCCAGCGTAACACCGTAGACATAGAGCCCAACCATGCCGTACACCACGGGGTTCAGGCCGACCACGCCAAGGGACAGGGCCAAGATGAAGATATTCACGAAGATGGAGAACTGTCCCACCTCAATGCCGTAGCGGCGGCGCAGCACCATGGCGATGATGTCCGTCCCGCCGCCGGAGCCGCCCGCGTTGAAGATCATGCCCGCCGCTCCCCCCTTCAGCACGCCCGATACCACCGTCGCCATGAAACTGTCCTGTTCCAGCGGCAGGGGAAACTTTAGAAAAATGGGCATGAAGATAGAGAACACGGTGATGGAACAGACCGTCAGCCCCAGAAAGCGCAGGGAAAGGTTCCGCCAGCCCCAGGTGATCAGCAGCAGGTTCCCGACGGCCACAACCCAGCTTGGCGAGATGCCGAACATGTAGTTCGAAAGCACAGCCAGCCCCGATACTCCCAAGTCGGGGAACCGGTAGGGCAGCGTGAAGTTGATCACGGCGAAAGCGCACACGATGTTGCCGAAGATAATCACCAGCAGGGCTTTCCACTCGCCGCATATGCCTTGAAACAAAACCAACATTTTTTCCCTCAAAATTTGTCACGCCTTCCATCTTTCTGAGGTTTTGCCCCAGACACTGCTTGGAGTCGTCCCTGCACCCCTCTTTAATCAGCACTTCCTTTATAACAGAATCAGCCCCTCAGGATCATACGCTTTTTTGACTCCCAGGTGTTCGACGTTCCGTTTCCAGTTCGTCCCAAGAGAATAAAAACGGAGACTATCCTGTTCTTTGTCGATTTCCTGCTCCAGTCGGTGCTTCAGGCCGGCCCACTGCGCGGAATTCACCAAACACTCGAAAACGGAACACTGAACTCTCTGTCCAAAATCTTCACACAGTTTCGCCACTCGGCGAAGGCGGCGTTTACCACCCTCGCTTTCCGTGCTTACGTCGTAGGTTATCAACACCATCATCGTGTTTTGCCTACTTCCACACGAAAGGAGGATAACTTTTAAGTTCCCCTCGAATGTGACGCGCCAAAAGGCGTGCTTGGACGTGGGGCAAAAGACCTATCGCCATTTTTTCTTCCGTATAAGGATGCGTCAGTTCGTCCTGCTTGCGCGCCTGCCACTCGGCTAAAACTGTTTTTCGCGTCGTGTCTTCCATATATACCGCGCCGCTCTCGCTTTGCGTAAAACCATCAGGATATATTTGCCGCCGGTTGATCAGCGACAGCACGAGCCGGTCCGCAAGCCAGGAGCGAAATTCTTCCATGAGGTCCAGAGCCAGGCTTGGACGTCCGGGACGCTCCTTGTGCAGATAACCAACCGCCGGATCCAGCCCAACTCCCTCCAGCGCGGATATCACGTCGTGGACGAGCAGCGTGTACACGAACGACAGGAGCGCGTTGACCTTGTCCGTCGGCGGCCGCCGGTTCCGAGTCGTAAACTTGAAATGGTCTTTCTGCGCCAAGATGAGGCGGTCGAACACGTCGAAGTAGTGCCGAGCCGCGTCGCCTTCTTTTCCGCGCAAAATTTCCAACGGCAGCGGCTTTCCGAGGTCTTGAACCGTACCGTCCAGATGTTTTACCGCCGAGGCGAGAGCGGGACTTTCCTCCGTGCGCTCTCTCGCTGAGCGCATTAAAACCGTCCTGCTGTTGGCTATCTTGCCTATGAGAACGCTTCGGGCGACGTCGGAGGCCGCTTTTTCATCATCGGCCAATCGGTACTGCCGGCGGCGGAGCAGAACGTTTCCGCGCACTGGCCCGTCCACACGGGCAAGAAAACGACCCTGTTCGGAAAAGAAGGAAATCAGAACGCCTTTTTCCGCGCAGAACCCCATCAGGGGAGAGGTGGCGCTGACCCTGCCGAAACACACGATAGATTCGAAAAGATGAACGGGGAATTTTTTTGAGGTTTCCTTGTCCAGGTGAACGACGATATTTTCTCCCTCCTGCGAAAGCCAAGCTCCCTGCGTGGAGATGAAGAGCGTGTTGAGCAGGCGTTTCATGGCGGCATCTCCCTTATAGTAAAAACTCGTTTAGAAGTCCTGTAACGTACTCCGCCGACTTGTCTGCTGCGGCAAGGTTCGGCATGCAGATGTCCTTGATGGAGCAATTTGAACAATGTCTGCCCAGTTTGGGCGGTGGGATTATCTGACTGGAGTAGAGTTCTCTGGCGCGCGAACAAAGGCGCGACACCTCTTCACGAAGGGCGAAAGAAAGGTCAATTTCCGAGCGTCTTCGCGGCTGCCCGTAAAAAATCGCGCCCTTGAGCACCGTGACACCCAGCATTTCCTCCAAACATAAAGCCTGGGCGCAAAGCTGCGTCTCATCGGCGCTGTCGTAACGTTTGCGCCCGCGCTTGTACTCCACCGGATAGGGCAGCCAACGGCCAGACAGCCCCGGTATTGACGCTCCATCGTCGCTGACGTGAAACTCCACGAGGTCCGCTTGTCCGGTCAGTCCCAGCGACAGGGAGCGCAGACGCAGCCCCTGCGCCACGCGCACACCTGACCGGGTGCTCGCGCCCTGCTCGTGAACGGACTCGTGCAGTTGTTTTCCCTCCACCGTCCGAACGTTTTCCTCCCACTCCATCTCCATGTAGATGAGCGCCCACTGACGCTCACAAAACATCAAGTGCTGAAGCCCGGAAATTTGAAGGAGGTCTTCGTCGGAGAACATCACGAGGTCCTAAAATCCGTCTATAATTTCGGGAGACAGACCGGGCAGACTGTTTTCTTTGTAACTTCCGTCGGCATTTAAAATGAGGCTGCCGTGGACTTTAGCGGACGAGTACTGACCCGCCTTGCAGTTATGCTCCCACCAGAAGACCTTTTCCACGCGCATACTGCCCTCCGGGCGCGCGGAGGATGCGTCGTTCTCGAAAAGCTTGGGCAGCACCTCTTTCACGGCCGCCGCGTCCTGGTCGCTAAAACCCGTCTTTTCCGACAATTGAGGGTTCATACTGCCATAAAAAATGTACACCCCGTTGTCCACGCGGTGTTTCATGCCCATGGTGTCGGAGCCCCGCTTACCGTCCTTACCCTCTTCGCCGCTGACGCTCTTGGTGATCTGGGTGCTGGTGATGTTGATGGGCTCTGAGGTAAACGCCGACTGAACGGTTACAGGACCTCGAATGGGCACTGAGACACCCGTTTCATCCCCCTTTCCGGACTTTCCAGATTTGAAGGCAAAGAGCTGTCCAAAGGCGCGCACATCCAACCAAATCTCACAAGCCGTTTTGACCATATCAGCGCTACCCATTTTTTTCTCAAGCGCATTTTCGGCCCTGACCCTTAGTGAAGAGGCGTCGTCTGTTTTTCTGTCATCAGCTTGCACAAAAATCGCGTGGCCGTTCTCCAACAACCGATCGCGTATCTTTCGCTTGATGCAAACATCCGTGACTTCTCCAAGTCCTTCATAGGTGGTGCGAGGGCGGTTGCTGTTCAAGGGGTCGCCGTTTGGATTCGCGTTTTTCACCCTGAAAATCACCGCGAAATCAATTTTTTTGCTGAGTGCCATGGTCACTTTCCCTCCTCATTCGAGCCGGTCGAGTTTGTCTCTTCCTCGCTTTTGGTCTTCAATTGCAAATCGCGCCGCTGACAATGATAACCCAGAAGGAATTCCCCTGACAGCGGGGCATCACTGGTGTAAACCTCTGCCGTTTTGAACAGGCAGTGTATTTCATCGAGTAGGTTTTTCATGTTGCTGAGAAAACCCGCCCGCCGAGTTTGCAGCCTGGTTTTGTAAGGAACCAGAGCCTGTTCAATTTGAAGCCACGTCGAGTAAGGACGTTCCGCAAAACGTTGCATCAGCCTGGCCGCATTTGTGTCTCTGTTCTCTCCCGCGACGTTTAACGCGATATACTCCAAGCGCTCCGCCACGGCAAGCAGCCGGCCATACAGATAATCTCTGGTATCTCTTTTTGTTTCCAGCGCCATCTGATAGCCTCCTTTACTCACACCGTTAAAAAGTGCGCACGCGATACCTAAAACTTTCTCCCATTCCCAATGCTCCATACCCATTCTATTGACGGCCCGGTTGCGCGTGGAGCGAACGAGGTCCTGCGGAAAGGGCATTCTATCCGTTCCGTCCACGATGCAGGGCAAAAGCCGGTTCACCGTCATTTTACTGACCTTCGCGTCCAATCGTCTGCCAAACGCAGCTTCGGCGATCTCCTTCGGAGCAGGTGCTCCGATAAATTTCACTTCTTTAGAATATTTTTGAAACCACGCGAAATTTTTGTGCCATGCCTCCAAATGATCAAGGAATTCCGATCCCGTCAGCTCTCGATAGTAGGTGATCGCCATTCGCCCGGGCGTCACAGAGTCCAATCCCATGACGACAATGTCTTTACTTGAACCCAACTCCTGCCGATACCCCGCTATTTTGGAGCTTAATCTCTTCGCGTAAATTTGGCCGAAATCTCCCTTATACCCCGCCCCGCTTCCGGAATTATTCTCAAGCTGAATTTCGCTGTAATCGTCATCTTCCAAAAGGGCCTGACGCGAATTCAGGACAGGAGAGGGCACTTTTTTGCCAGAAACTTCCCAAGAAATGATGACTTGCTCGCCGTTGTGGAAAGATTGACGATCAATCAGCCAACGCAAGGCATTGTGTGCTTTCTGAGAAGTTTCGTACCCAATAGAACAAGCCTGCTCACTGTCAGTAAAACGTCCAAGGTAAGTAAAGCCCGACGTGTCATTGGACGAAATCAACTTGGCATTATCGCCGTTATAACGGACTCCTTTGGGATGTTTCGTCCCTAGCAGCGTTTTTTTCCCAGTAACCATGCATATGCCTTTTTTCTGGATAAGCTGGGGCACGAATTGCTTCCAAGAGTCTATAAGCCCTTTGTCCTCCCATGTATGAGTTTCTTTTTCGCCAGGAATTTGAACGACCCACCGGATAAAAGCCTCCCCTTGCTTTTTTGCCATTTTAAAAACGTGGGGTTTATCACGGCTGTCAGGCCATGATGTCAGCAATTGACCGTCTTTATCCACGTACAAATATCCTTTGTGTACTAAATCGGAAACAACATGTCCATCATCGACGTAATTCAATACAGCTTCTAACTTACGATGCGGAAATGCCTGATTCCAGCTGAAAAGCAAAGACCTGTAGGCATCATAAAATGACTTTTCACCTCCATACGCAAGATAATCTTTCGCCACATACTGAATTTTGTCACACAAAGGATGAGGAGGAGGGATTTTTCCCGTGCGCCCTGCGGAGTCTTCTGTGGCCGGTACCAGGGTGTCTTCCTTTTCAACCAATTGTGCGTCGATAAACTTACCTGCTCCATCCAATATTATCTGAAAATGAGCCTGATGGGAAACATGACCTATGGGTAACGGAGCTGTCTCCTCTCCCGTTAAGTCAACGTTTATACGCTCATAAGTCTCATGGAGCTTCTGTATCCAGCTCATGCCAGCAGTCCTTTCTCCTTATGGCCGGTAAAGTTGACGTTAGGAATAAATTTTTGTGCGGCCATTTCACGGACGAACTTCGAAACCGGACATTGCTCGGTGCGCGGGAACTCGATAACCCCATTGGCCATGCAAGGCATCCAAAAATAGCTGTGCAGCTCATTGACCCCTAACTCCTCAGGATATTTGAAGCTATGAAACATGAGACCAAAAGCTAATTCCCCATAGCCGTCAAATTCACCTTTTTCCTCTCCGAAGGCACAGGGCTCCGCGTAGCCCTGGCACTCCCGCGTGCCCAAAAAAATATCCCGCCGCCCTCCACGTTCCAACATACGCTTGGCTATGGTGCGATGTTTGCCTTCGCTGCGGTCTTCCTCCAACTCCGACAGATGTTTGTTCCACTCAAAGTGCGCTTGGACCTGATACTCCACGTTGACAAGATAATTGTAAAGTGCCAGAGAATTTTCTTCCTTTGCGTAGTTTCGAGGCTTCATCCCTTTGGCCTGAGTGCGGATGCGCTTCATAACCCGCACGCGGTCGATGATCCATATGAAGGTCGGTTTCCAGTAAATGGAGCGGGCTATGCCCTTCAACGCCTCGTAGGTGGGGACGTGGTACGAGCATTTTTCCCCTCCGATCTTGGTAAGCGGATCCGTGAACAGGGCAAACCTCCCCCACACTTTGAACTCAATGCTGCTGTCCATTGACACACCTCCTCACGCTTCAGCCAGGCCAAACTTCGATACCAGCATCTCGCTCAGACCAAACTCTGAGCTGTAGTATTCCTTTGACAGATACCAAATATCAGTACCTTCCTGAACCTCATGAATAACTCCGTCCAGTTTTTTCCATACATGAGGATAAACGTTGACGGTATACTGCTGTGCCTTCCGCAGTAACGCTATATCTTTTTGTGGATTAAAGGAGCCGCAGAGTTTTGTGATAAGATCTTCGCCCTCCTCTCCATAAGCGACGATAATCCCGCGCGTCGGCGCGTCAATAGCGCGAAATATATCAGCGGCGCTTTTGAAAGACTGAACCAGCCTGTTTTTCAGAGATTCCGGCTTGCCATGCATGCGCTCGTACTCACTGCGAGCCATCAAATTGCTCGACAGCATATTCAATAAGTTATCATTTCTTTCCGCTTTAACATTGTAACGCATTTCCTTTCTCCTATTGTAAAAATAATACTCGAAATAGTGGGCGATCGTCCGGGGATCAAGGACATCTGAGCCAACTAAATTTGACTTCGCGCTGAGTTCGTCAAGAACTCTTTGAGCGACTTCACGACCTTTGCAGATATCAGGAAGGGAAGTCAAATTTTCCTCTTCATCGGGGAAATTGAGCAGCGACACACGTCCGTTTAAGCGCAAAGCGTGGCGATTGACTCGCCCCGACGCCTGGGCGATCGAGTCCAGTCCAGCCAAAAGACGTATGCCCGCGCTAAAGTCAATGTCTATCCCGGCCTCGATAACCTGGGTGCTGACACATATCACAGGCAGCGAGGCGTCAAGCCTCTCTCGTATTTCCGCCAGGGCTTTTTTGCGGTGAGCGGGGCACATGTTGGCGCTGAGATGTACCGTGCGGACAAATTTCTCTTTTACGCGCCGATAAACCTCGCGCACTGTTTTTGTGGTGTTGGCGACTACCAGGACGCTGCCGGAGAGTTTTTGTTCTTCCAGCGCCATGTCCGCGGCTTCATCGTAAGAAAATCCTCCATTGCGCCTCTTATCGATGATCTCAACACGTTTGAATTGATTAAAGACCTCCGTAAGGCCGCGGGACAAAATTTCATGGCTTGGGGTGAAGTTCAAAGCTCCCAGCTGCCTGTCCACGCCGCCAAGCAACGGCTGTGTGGCGGTGCAGAGCACGGCCGTTGAACCACACTGCCCAACAAGAAAATTTAAAGCGTTGCAGAACATGTGGACGGTTCGTATGGGAAGGGTTTGAATTTCATCGAAAATGATAACTGACCGCGCGAGCTGATGCGTACGCCGGGCGCTTCGCGTGCCTCCCGCGAAAAGGGTTTCGAGAAATTGGACGTTAGTCGTAAAGATGATGGGCGCGTCCCAGTTCTCCGAAAGAATTTTGCCTCGCCAGGTCTCGCGTTCCGCCGTGAGGTTCGAGTGACATTCCAAAACGACGCGTCCTTCCTCGTCTGGTGATTCAAGGTCTGGTGATTCAAGAATTTTGCGCACGACGTCGGCGTTCTGGTCGATGATCGTGGTGAAGGGAATAACGTAGAAGATGCGTTCGATATCTTGGTGATACAGCGCGTGATTCAGCGCGAAGCGCAGACTGGCTAGGGTTTTACCCCCTCCCGTCGGAACGGTTAGGGTGTATATACCCTTGTCACGCGCAGCGGCCGCTTTGCAATCCTCCGAAATTTTTCTCCGCTCGTAATTGATAGGTTTAGAAGAATCGAATTTCGCGAGATGTGCCTCCAGCCGCTCAGTCAACGTCTGCCAGCCCGTATATTCGCCCTTTTGCCGAAGCGCGGCGGCGCGCCTTTTTTCGAAATCAGCCGTATCCGTTCTGTCCGCGTCAATAAGACAGCTAAACAGCATACGCAGATACAACCCAATTTTGAAAGAATATCGCGCGGTTGCTTTCTCTCCAGATGGGTTTTCTAACGCCAGCTCATAATTTTTTTCTTGGTCGCGAAGTTCACGCAGTAATTTTTTCAGCGGTTCAAAAAGGTCGGGACTCTCAAGCAATTCTTGGAGACGTTTTCGAAGCTCTTCGGGAAATTTCGAGCGTACTTCGTCAAGGTGAGTCTTATTGTCGGATTTTTCTATGCGCCTAGAGAAATTATCCATTCCATCAGGCGTCAGGCAGTCAATCAGGCCAGAGTGATGAGACGCCAGCACGAGAGAGAGCATTTGTGCACAGGTCATGTCGAGCGCCCCGCCTATTAGGGAGCGGGCTTGCCAGAGCCACTGGGTCCCAGCCGTCGAGTGATCGATTTTGCCCTTTTGCTGCGCGGCGTCAACGTACTCATCAGAGTCTTGGTCGATAAACCCTTCCGCGGAGCGAATGTAAGACTGAAACTGACTGCTGTACTTTCCCCCGTCGTGAAGCAGACCTAAAAGCTCTCCCAATTTTTCGAGGTTGAACTTTTTCGCGTTTTCTTTCGCCAGAGCCGCGACGCCTGTGAGATGTGTTTCAAGGGTTTGTGGTGCACCATCTGAGTTACGTATGTGAGCAATATTCATGTCTGGTTTTATTTGCGGCATTTTCGCACCTTCTTTTTCTATAGTTTCTATAGATGAGTATCCTGTTACATCAACCCCAAATACTTCTCAAAAAATCCCATCAGTTTTTCGATAATACCTTGCTTCTTTGCAGCGCGCTTGCTGCCGCCGAAGCGAGACATGGGCGGCAGGATTTTGTCAATGTCAGTACCCGTTGTTTTAAGCGTACCGTCCCTGAAAGCAATGTCGATGAAGCGTCGGGTTTCTTCTTCTTTTAAATTATCGCCTTTTATGAGCGCCGACAAATCTTCCTCTTTCTTCTCCCGCACAAACCCGCGCCAGTCGTCGTCCACTTTCGTACTGGTGTTCACTTTTTCAATGAAGCCCTCAATCAATCCTTTCTTGCTTCGCAGTTCGATACTCGAATTGATGGCCTTACCAATCGCTGTGAGTATACTCTTGTCAGTACAGTTCGACGCATGGTACTTCTCTACAAGCATGAGAATATAGTCGATGTTGACTTCAATCTGCTTGATAAGCTCCAACTCGAAAACGATATCATCATTGATGTTTTCCTTGCCGCCGTCCGCTCTTGGACGCAGTTCTTGATAGAGGTCGATGTAAACGCTCTGGTAGTCCTGAAAATCGCGGCTGCTCAATATCTCATTCCCGGCAAAGCCGTCAAACGCCGTGAGGATATTGCGGAGCCGGAGAATTGCGCCATAGAGCCGGATAAAATCTTTCTGCGCTTCTTCGCCGAGGATGGCGGCGCCGAGTGGGAATGACCTCGTAAGCTCCGCGATGCGTTCGGCGTAGCCGGGTCTATGTTCGTCCTGTTCGTCGTAACCGTTGTAATACTCGTCATATGTTTTGAGCAGGACGATTCCGCCCGCGTCCCTGTCACCGAACAGGGCTATCGCGTCATCGGTTGCCTGTTTCAGGTCGCGGAAACAGACGATATTGCCGAATG
>JAITGX010000102.1 GCA_031280275.1 Synergistaceae bacterium | reverse complement strand
CGCTATCCGGAAAATCTTTCCTTTGTACAAGCGAGCATGATCGAGCCCTACTCCATCGCGTCAGAGGTGATTTTCCGGGGCGTTCCTATATCGGGGGAGAAGGCCCTGGTGTTCGGCGCGGGGCCCATCGGCCTGGGCATTCTGGAGGGTCTGAAGCTCAAGGGGCTTTCCGTCATGGCCGCGGATTTCGTCGATAGCCGCCTGGTCAAAGCGCGGGAGCTGGGGGCAGACCGCGCCGTCAACGGGAAGACGGAAGACCTGGCCCAGGCGGTTAAGTCCTTTACGGAGGACTTTGGACTGGACTTCATCGTGGACGCCGTAGGCAGCCCCAAGATCATGGAAAGCGCTATTGAGATGGCGGCGCCGGGCGGACGCGTGGTCGTCCTGGGGTTTAATCCAGCGCCCGCTCAGGTACCAGAGCTTTTTCTGGTGCGTAAGGAGCTGAAAGTCATGGGAACCCGCATGAACTGCAACCGGTTCCCTGAGGTCCTGGAGTGGTTCGGAGGAGACAAGGTTCACCCGGACGCCGTGTTGAGCGCTGTGTACCCCCTAGAGAAAATCCAGGCGGCCTTTGAGCACATCGCGGAAGACCCTGAAAACACGTTGAAAATCGTCATTACGCTTTGAGGAGGAACGCACATGGCTGGATTGTTTGACTTAAAAGGGAAGGTCGCGGTCGTCACGGGCGCCCGCAAGGGGCTGGGCTTTGGCATGGCCGAGGGGCTGGCGGAGGCCGGGGCGGACGTTGTGGGCGTGGGCCCTATCGCCATGCCGGAGCTAGAGAAGAGCGTCACCTCCCTAGGACGCAAGTTTCTGTTCGCGGAGGCAGACCTAACCACGCAGGATAAGGTTTCCGCCATTGTGGAGGAGACGGTGAAAAAACTTGGCGGGCTCGATATCCTGGTGAACAACGCGGGGATCATCCGCCGGGCGGACATGCTGGACTTCACCGAAAAAGACTGGGACGACGTGTTGAACATCAACCTGAAGACGGTGTTTTTCCTCTCCCAGGCCGCGGCGCGGCAGATGAGGACCCAGGGGCGCGGCGGCAAGATCGTGAGCGTGGCGTCGATGCTTTCATTCCAGGGGGGCATTCGAGTACCGTCGTACACCTCCAGCAAGAGCGCCGTCATGGGTCTGACGAAGTTAATGGCCAATGAGCTGGCGCAGTTCAATATCCAGGTCAACGCCATTGCCCCCGGCTACATGGCCACGGACAACACCGAAGCGCTTCAAAAAGACCCCGCACGCAGTAAGGAAATACTGGGGCGCATTCCCGCGTCTCGCTGGGGAACCCCCGACGACCTTAAGGGAGCAGTGGTTTTCTTGTCCTCCAAGGCGTCGGATTACGTCACCGGCCACACCTTGGCGGTGGATGGGGGATGGCTGTCGAGGTGAGCGGGAGGTAAGCAGAAAAACTTTTCACCATTTTGGTTTGGGGGCGGTTCGCGAATCGCCCTTTTTTTCCACGCCGCCCGCTTTGAGTCCTATTGCAGCCTGCGTCCGTGAGACCTGGAGCATGAAAACCCCCATTTGCCTTAACTCATGCGTTTGACCTCAGACAAACATACAACAACAACCGAATTCTCATCACAGCGATGAAAACCCGGCCGTTTTATTATTTCCGTACACAGAAAAACCTATCAAAGCACTTCACAGGCATGTATCGCTTATTCTAGAAACAACAAAACACCATTGGCGACAGGGAATTTTTCACAATAAAGAAGTACACTAAACCAAAGCTTATCAAACTTGTTGCGAATTATATATGAAGTTGCCATTATCTAAAAGGGCAATAACGTTCATTTTTATAGAGGCTTAAGAATCATATTAATTAGTTTAAATAATCATGAATTCTAGACTTAAAGACCTAAGTTTTGCTTCGAAAACCTTCCAATCAAAATCTAAAAGCCTTGTAATTACTGTTCAAACCTTACGCACTGGGTCACGCGAATTTCTTTCCTTCAAAAAGACGCTGAGAGGGCAATAAGGTCTGTTGAAAAGAGGGGGGAAAGCGAGTACGGAAAACCTTGGTTTTCCGTACTTCAATAATCCGCGTCACGCCTGAAATCAAGCCAGGTTTTCAAACTTTGAAACGTTGTATTCAGCTTGTTTGCGGACAATTCCGAGGGCGGGAAAGAGAGGTGTGATCCCCCGAAAGCCAACAAGGAAAGGCAGACAAACGGGAAGGCGCTGAAGAGCTGAACAGTCAGCGGCAGGGATGGGAGAAGGAAACAAGGATTCTTAATCTCATTCCCCTGAGCGGGCGGTGAAGCCGGAAGGCGCAAACGGCAAAAAAACAAACATTCATGGGAGTGTTGCTTTTCTAATGATATTGCTTAGGCAATCCCTTAATATTATATTTATGGGCATAATATGGACTAATATAGTAAAAATGATAAATTGAAGATATAAAGGAGAATATCCGATAATATATGAGCTTTGAATGTGATCAATGTGGGTCTTGCTGCCGAAGTTTAAAAAGAAACGCATTATATGCCGATCTTGACGTCGGTAATGGTGTGTGCGTCTTTCTCAACGAGACGGGACTTTGTTCAATATATTACAGCAGACCTCTCAAATGCCGGATCGACGACTGTTACGATGAATTTTTCAGTGATGTGATGTCAAGAGACGTCTTTTACAGCATAAATAAAGAAGCATGTACCTGTTTGAAGCGTGGCGGCTTGAAACGGAAGGCAGAGAGGTAAATGCATGAGCTTTGGTACAATTTTGAAGAATACTGTTGCAGTTGGGGCCTTATTTGGGGGAAAAAAGCCAGTTCTTGATATTTTATTAGAATCCGGCGTTGTTCCAGTTAAAGGTAGTATCGTGTACTGCGATCTGTGGATATTCGAGCATTCTGGGGTATACGTGGGAGACGATACCATTATTCACAGAGATGGGAGGGGGTACTTGGCCGCCGTCCAAGCCAGAGAATTCCGCGACAGGCTCGATAGAATGAACACAGCGCTGTGCGTATATGTTTCATGTAGGGAAGGAAGAGCCGTTGGCAGGGCTCAAACTGCGGAAAAAGCGTTAAACAGTCTTAACGATCCAAGCTGTCAAGGATATGATCTAGTGACCAACAACTGCCATCAGTTCTGCCAGTTCTGTCTCACGGGCGCGGAACCTGATGTGGGTAACTGTTCCTTCGGTTCTCTAAAAGACACTTTAGAAAAAACGTATAAAATGGACGGTTGGCGTCCGTGGGAAGGCATTCCTTCTATATTTTCGGCTTTCAGAAAAATTTTTACTGGACATGACGCTGACAGAAAAAAATATGAAGCCGTTAAAAAGATGTATGAGGAGTCCATAGAACAGATTCGGAAAAACCGAGAGTATTTTGGACGTGCGGCGGAGGCGTTTTTTGAAAGGAGGCAAAAAATTTTCGACGACGGCTTCGCGATGATGGAACGTGCGTTGGATTTTAGTGACTTGGATTTGTTTACCCAAGCGCTCAACGGACTAGTTACTGAATTAGGCAGTAAACTACAGTTTAGTAGTTATGCTGATTTTAATTATTTTATGAAAAACGATCAAGACAAACTGAAATTTTAGGCAATGTAAGGAGGATTTTTGTCATGCCAATACCATTGATTGTGTGGGCTTTAGGGGCAGGGATTACAGCGGCTTATGGGGTTAAAAAGGGAATTGACGCCAAGTCTGATTATGATGATGCGAATAGTTACTTGACTAGAGCTAAGGACATTGTAGAGGAAGCTAAAGAACAAACGGAAAAAGTGAAAACGGCCGCTGTAGAACAACTTGAGATTTTAGGGCGATACAAGATTGAAATCATGGCTGGGACAATCAATGACTTTGTTGTCCACTTTGAAAAAATCAAAAACATCGAACTCACGTCAGGGCCAGGAATTGATGAATTGAGAAACTTCCACCCGAGAAGCGCCAAGTTTCAGTCGTTGAAAGAAGTATCTTTGTCGGCGGTCGAACTTATGAGCGGCGGATTGGGCGCCATAGCGTCCGGCACGCTTGTGGCTTGGGGAACTTACGGCGCGGTCATGTACGGTGGACTCGCGGTCGCCTCAACCGGAACAGCTATCGGAACTTTAAGCGGCGCCGCTGCGGTAAACGCCACCCTGGCTTGGCTTGGCGGTGGAGCCATCAGCGCCGGCGGATTTGGTATGGCGGGCGGCATGGCGGTCTTGGGCGGACTTGTCGCTGGCCCAGCGCTGGCAATTGGCGGGGCATTCATGGCTTCAGCGGCGAAGGAGGCCTACTATGAGGCTCAATCGAACTACAAAAAAGCTGAACATTTTGCTGAACAGACGGAAGCTATTCGTGTCGTGCTAAGAACGATCGGCGAACGCGCGGATCAGTTCATGCAACTCTTGGGAGGACTGAACGTTTATTTCAAAAAATCCGTGGAGCGCCTGGCCAGCGTCATTGAGCTTCGCGGTGTGGATTGGGGCAATTATTCCGCTGAACAAAAAAAGGAGATATACAAATGTGTCCAACTGGCTCAGACGATAAAAGCCGTGCTCGACACGCCAGTGCTCACCAAAGACGGTGCGCTGCACCCCGAAAGCGGACAGACTCTGTCCTCCGGCAGAGCTTTTTTAGCGCAATTAACATAGCGAGGAACTTTGGTGATAGGCAAAGGAACCGTATAGGAGGTTGACTATGAAAACTTTTCTAAACCTCGTACAAGCTTTTAACGGTGAAATACCGCCATACCAAAAATACCACAAGTGCTCGGAGTGTCCGTATAAACTGGGGCTGATAAAGTTTTTCGTTAGCCCTTGTCCGCAATGCTATAATTTTCAAGGAAGCACTGATTAATGGGGTTCTTAGGGGCCTGAGGCCCTTGGGGTCTGAGACCCCCTAAGCGGGGCTTGGGGCAGAGCCCCACAAGGGTTTAATCAGTGTTTCCTTAGTTTTTATTTTTTTTCGGCAAATTATGACAATAAGTTTAGAACACTACCAAATTCTTTAGAATATGGTTTTATCTTTATATTATCTACCTTTATTTACATTTTTGCAACCCGCTATAATCAGCGCTTCAGGGCAAACGTATGAGCCTCACCTTGAATCATTGCAATAACTGGTTTTGCGTTATTTGCCTAGGCATTTTCGCCTAGAGAATAAATTCAGTCATATCAAGATTTTATGTCTTCATGCGTTTGCCCTGATCAGCGCTTCATTAACACTATTTAGGCGTGCTCTCTCTGCGAGAGGCTTCTTTTTTCTGCGGATTTAGGGGTGCTCGTGTCACAAACAGCCAGAGTATGAGATAATTCCTAAAAAGTCCAGGGCGTTCCGTAACCCGGTGGGGCTGGGCGGAATCCAGAGAGGAAAGAAAACATGCTTTATACTCACACGTTTTTCAGGAAAGTCGCTGTTTTGACCCTGCTGCTTCCGGTTCTGCTGGCGCTGGGAAACACTGGAGCGGTCGCCGCGGCGCTGGACGCTGCGGAGTTGGAGCGGCTTTGCGTATCGGGAACCGCGCGGGAGCTAGAACTGGCCTTCGATACGGCGGGAGAAGAGATTACATCGGGGGATGACGTCCCCGCAAACTTCCTTTTTACCAGCGGGAACCGCCCTCTGCACGTGGCGGCGGAGTACGCTTCCGACCCCGGCGTGATCGCGGTTCTCGCGCGGCGTGGGGGCTCGCTTTCCGCGGAGGGGCTCGAAAGGCTGACGCCCCTGATGGTGGCCGCCGCCTACAACCCCAACGTCAAGGTAACGGAGGCCCTCATCGACGCCGGGGCCGAGGTGAACTCCGCGGACAGGCAGGGCCGGACGCCCCTGTACCTGGCGTCGGCCTCCAACGAGTCCCCAGAAGCAGCGGCGGCGCTCTTGCGGCGAGGCGCCCAGCCTAACATCCGGGACAGAAACGGTCGAACGCCCCTTTGGGTGGCGGCCGCACGCTCCAACATCGCTGTTGTTCAGCTTCTGCTGGATGCGGGAGCCAAAGTGGACGAACCCAACAACGAGGGGGTCACGCCCCTGCTCGCCGCTTCCGAGAAACCCAACGCCGCCGTCCTGCGCCTGTTGGTGGAGGCCGGGGCTGACGCCGGGGTAAGAGGAAAGAACCGCTATACCCCCCTTATGAGCGCTGTGGCCGCGGGGGCCGACCTTGCCTCCATCCGCGCCCTCCTTGACAGGAGGGCCGACCCCTCCGCCGAGGACGACCAGAACCGGAGCGCCATTCACCTCTGGGCCTCACGTCAGGATGCCGCGCCAGATGTTCTGGAGGCTCTTGCAGGAGCTGGGGCCAGCCCCAACGCCATGGATTCCTCTTTGGCGACGCCTCTGATCGAGGCCTGCAAACAGAAAAACACCGCTGCTGTGAAGGCACTCCTGAAAGCGGGCAGCAAGACGGGCCTGCGCGACCGCAACGGGTGGACGGCGTTAATGCACGCGGCCTCCAAGGGAGCCCCCGAGGAGATTTACACCCTGCTGAAAGCCGCCGGGGCCGACATGAACGAGTGTACGCACCAGGGCAGCACCGCCTTGATGCTTGCTCTGGAGTCCAAGGTCAGACCGGAGGGTCTCCGCGCCCTTCTGCGGCAAGGAGCGGATCCCAACCGCAGGGCCCACGACACGATCTCTCCCCTGATGGCCGCCGTGGCCGCCTCCGATGCCGAGGCCGCGGGCGCTCTTTTGGAGGGCGGCGCGAACCCCGACCTGGCCACCTGGGATGGCCTGACGCCTCTGATGCTCGCGGCTCAGAGGGTGCGGGACCCGGAATTTTTCAAGCATCTCGTGAAGGCCGGGGCAACCCTCGACCAAAAGAGCGCCCAAGACACGACGGCGTTGATGGTGGCGGCCGCGTCGAGCAACGTCCCGGCGGTTGAAACCCTTTTGGCCTTGAGCGCGGACGTGACCGCGCGGGATTTCGACGGCAGCGTCGCCCTTTCTCACGCCGCACAGGCGGAGGAAGAAGACCAGGATACCCTCAAAATTGTGGAACTCCTGCTGGCCGCAGGGAGCGACCCGAACGCTCCGGACGCCCGCGGAACCACACCCTTAATGTACGCGGCGGCGGGCGGCAAGAGCGAGACAGCCCGGCGTCTCCTAGCCGCTGGAGCGAAGCGCGACGCCACGGATGCCGTGGGCTGGACGGCCCTTCACCACGCGGCAATAGCAAAGAACGGCGCGGGATTCGCCCAATTGCTTCTAGGCAAGGAAGAGGCTGCTTCCGAGACCAGCGCGGGACTTATGAATGCCGACTTGGCGGACAACGGGGGGACGACGCCGTTGATGGTTGCCGCGTCGCGAAACAACGCGGACATGGTGCTCCTGCTTCTAGAGGCGGGCGCCGACCCGCTGCGCCCCGACAAAACAGGCCGCAGCACCCGCGACTACGCCCTGATGAAGTCCGCGACCGCCGCCATTCGCGTTGTTGAAAGTTTTATCCAAGGGCCAAGAGGCAAATTCCCGGATACTAACTTTCTGGATACCAGTGTGAAGTAAAAGAGACAAGTACCTCCCCTTGCTTTTTTCGCGAGGGGTGCGGGCACATCTTCGCGAGTTATGCTTGTATGTATTTACGTGAACTGAAACGCCAGAACAGAGTAAACACGGTACTGGCTCAGGATGTCCTCGCAGCTGCGGCGCGCGTAGGGAGCCGGGTACAGGCCCAGGAAGTCCACGGACTTGAACCCGCACCACCGCGCCAAAAAGGCGAGATAGCAGGGTGACGGCGCATGAGACCCCAGAAAAAATGGGTGCCTCGGGTTTGTCTCCTCCAGAATCAAAACGCCATCTTTCTTCAGCCCCTCTCTTGCCAGCGAAAGAAGCTTCACCTGCCGTTCTCGCGGAAGTTCCTCCATGATACGCGACAAAAACACGCCGCTGAAATAGGCTTGGGCGTTCCTCAGACGAGTCACCGCCTCGCCGCTGCCAACACACTGGACGTTGACGCCGCGCTCCCGAAAAAACTCTCCTTCCGCGCACTCTCCTTCCGCGCCGCGAGAGACGACCAGGAGAGGGCCGTCCGCGATGTGGGGGAGATATATCTCGTAATGTACGGAGAAGCCGCGCTCTTTTCTCACGGTAAGGGCTTTCAGGTATTCTTCGAGGGCCTGAGCGTCTCTGGGTCCAGGAACTTCGAGCTCCGGCCAAGGTTCGGCCGCGAAGAGCGCCGCCGGGGGCAGGGCCTGAAAGGACAAAGCCGCGACGTACTCCCGGAGTTCTTGCAGTTCACCTTCCACCCGGCTTAACTCCGTCTGGTTTTTCGACAGGGACAACAGCGCGGAAAAATAGCGCGCGCACCGGCCCCAAACGCCTGGACTTTCCAACAGGCGGGCGAATTCACGGAACAAGACGGGATGCTTGACGTTGATGGGCTCCGCCACGCGCTCCCCCTCCTCCGAAAAACGCAGCGCCGCGACCAAACCCAGAGGGGAGAGCCCTCCTTTGAGTTTGTCCGCGTATTCCCCCTCTTCCCGCTCCTCCGGCGGGCGGTGGAGGAAACGCCTGTAGGCCTGCCGCACCAGCTCACGCCCCCGCAGCCGCAACAGGCTCCGCACTGACAGCGTCAGCGGGGAGCGTCCAGGCGCCGCGTCCCTTTGGGAGCCCGCCGTGTTCTGGGCAGTGTTTTGTTCTGCCTGCGTCTGAAGCTGCGTCTGAAGCTCGGCGTAGTGGCGCCTCAACTTAGGAACGACGTTCTTCCTAGCGCGCCGGGCCGCGCGGAGGATTTTTTCCAGAAGTTCTTCGGCGCTTTCCTTCCAGGTGGTGCAGCGGTAAGCGGGGTCGGGTCTGATGGCCTTGGGGATTCCTGTTTCTTCTATCTGTTCTATCCACGCGGCCAGGGAGGCAGGGACTTGGGGGTCGAAGTAGCCGACTCTGTCCCCTGCGATCTCATGGAAGATGGGAATGTCGCTGGCCAGAACAGGGGCTCTATAGTGAAGCGCCTCCACCACGGGCAGGCCGAAACCCTCGGCCAGGGACGCGCTCAAGACGCATTTCGCGTTCCGGTAGGCCCAGTGCACGTCCGCGTCGGTAAGCCCCTCGAGCCAAAAAAAGCGGGTGTTCCTTTCTTTATGGCGCTCTAGGCGCTGGATCAGCGCGTCTTCCCCAAAGAAGTCCCTCTCCGTCCACCGCCTCCCGATAAAACACAACTTGATATTGGGGTGCTTCGCCCAGAGCGTGTCAAACGTGTCCAGTAAAAAGCCGTGATTTTTTCTTGGCTCAATGGAGGACACCATGAGGTAGGTATCGCCTCCCCTGAAGGCTTTTTTCAACAGGGCGTTACTGGGGTCGTAGTCCACTCCTTGATGAGGGAAATCGGCCCCCAGGCGGAAATGGAAGACTGTTTCCTCACTTGGAGAAAAGGGCGGCGTGAGTTTTTGAAACTCTTTTTTCAGGGCTTCTTGGGTGTCCTGCGAGTCGCAGGCGAAAAAATCAGCGTACTGCACCGTCTCCAGAAACCAGTTGAAAAAACGGCTTCTAAAATCCTGCCTGTGGTCGGAACGCGTCAGGGGGAAAAGATCGTAGTACAGCACCCCCACCGTGACCCCGTAGATCTTGAACGCAGAGAGGCCCTCCAGGATCTTTTTATCCCAAATCATGTCCGGCATAAAGTAGACGTCACCGTTCATAAAATGGATAGGGCCGCCGAGGTGGGAACGCGGAGGATCCAAGGGCTGAGGAATGGCGGTCAGTTCCCGGTACACACCGCTGCTGTCCAGAATCGTCCAGCGTACGTCGCCGCACAGGGGCATTTCACGCGCCAGGCTGCGTATAACCCGGGGCGTGCCCGTATGCCAAGAGGGCGTCTCGAATATCCGCGTGCAATCGAAGTAAATCATGACAACTCACCCTTTTCAGAATGGAGCGCGTTTGGCCTCTGCCCGGCAGCGGCGCTCCTTCAAAACGATGAGCATGTCCTTCGCCAAAGCAAAACACCCGTTAACACAGGCTTCTATTTTAAGACGCCTTGGCAGGCGCTGGAGCAGGAGTTTTAAACAGTCCAGCGTCCGGTAAGACGAGAGAGGTTTATTATCGTAAACCGCCATCAGCGCGTCCATCAGGGTATCGCCCCACTCGGATTCCGCCAGGGTTTCCCAAAACAGGCGGTCGCGGGGGGTATTCCGAGGGGTTTTCCACGGCCTGGAGCTGGCATCCGTCAAGTGCAGGATGGAGTCACCGATGCGGTCGTACTCCAGCATGTTGTTGAAACGTTTGTCCAGGAAAAAAACGTCGCCGCGGAAGAACACGTTGAGAAAATCCTGGTCCATCATCTCCGTCAAGAGGCTGTAACGTTCGCAAAAACGGAAAAATTCCGAAATCAGCAAAGGATAAACCGCCCGGACGCGGCTCAGGTTCATGAGCAGGACGCCGGAATTGAAGTAGTTTTCCGGGTCGTAGGACATAGCCCACTTCCGTATTTTCTTGAGCCGAGGCCGAAGCGCGGCGGTGAAAGCCTGGTCCTTTACCGCCGCCAGCGCCGTCTCCAGGGGAAGGCTCCAAAGGTCGGCGATGTCCATGTTGACAACAATATCGCAATCAAGATAAATGGCCTTGGGGTGAGCCATTAGACTCGGAATCAGGAGGCGGAACAGAGCCCCTCTGGAAAAAGCGTAGGTTATTTTGTCCGGGTCCTTCGCGAGTTGGGGAATATGCTCCGAAACGTCGATGAAGCTCACGGTCTGTCTCCAGCGCTCCGCCGTCCGCTGGAAACGGTGCCTGTTGTCCTGGGTCAGGGTGGCGTCGTGCAGGATCGTGATGTTGACCTGACTTAAGGTGTTGGAGAACAAGGAAGTCATCACCACCCCCGCGTGGCGGGAGTAGCCTCCCAAAGGGTCGTGGACGGACAAAGCCACTTGAACGACGCGGTCTTCTTTTTCAGGTTCAGACGGGTAAACGGTTTCCTTGAAGTTTCTTTGAAAAAAGAAAAAGGCGTCCTCGTCCATTGCGCTGTTTTCGCCATAGGTGGTTTGAAATACGCGCGCCCCCGCGTCAGAGGACGGGAGTCCCTGGCTCTTGGATAAAAAATCCCGCATCGTTTTCGGAACGGTCGCATCCACCGCTATCGCTCTCCAAATTGCAAAAAAATCTCCTGCTTAGGGAAGCGCTGATTAATGGGGTTCTTAGGGGCCTGAGGCCCCTCGGGGTCGAGACCCCTAAGCGGGGCGGCCCCACAAGGGCTTAATCAGCGTTTCTTTAGGTATAATACCATATAAATATGACGTTTTTAGAGCGCGGGCACCAGGTCGATCACCGTCACCTCCGGCGGGGCAAAGATGCGCAGAGGCGCCGACCGATAGCCGGTTCCGTTGCTCACGTAAACGAAGCGTTCCCCGTCTTTCGAAAGACCCTGAACAAATCTTTGAAATTTTTCCTGCAAAGGCCCTATCGGCCACAACTGTCCCCCGTGGGTGTGTCCGCAGAGCTGAAGATCGAACTTCCCCCGGCTCGTTTTCAGAACCTGTGGGCGGTGCTTCAGCAGGAGCGTGAAACGGCCTTCGACCGCCCTCAAGGATACCGGCCACACCGTGGTCAGGTCGTCCAGTCCGAAAATCACTATCCCCGCGGCCTCCGCCGCCTGGTCGTACAAGACCGTGAGGCCGGCCCGCTCCATGAAGGCTATGGACTGTTCGAGCCCCACGTAATACTCATGGTTCCCGACAACGGCGAAAGCGCCATGTCTCGCGCCGTGCCCGGCCAGGAGCGCCGCCTCCCGGCGCCGGTCCGTCATGTCGCCGTCCGCCAGGTCTCCGGTAATGACGAAGATATCCGGCTCCGCGGCGCGTACCATCTCCATGACGCGCTCAAGGTGACGGATGGGGTAGAGTCCGCCGATGTGGACGTCGCTGAGCTGCACAATCCGAAGTCGCCCCGTTCCAAGGGGAAGTTTTCCGGTCGGAACCACCGCGTGAACCTCTCGGACGTTCCACGCCTCGTAATACCCGTAGACGACAGCGCAGAAAACAAAAGCCAGAGAAAATACCGCAGCCCTGCGCGGAGTGACCAGCGATTCCACGTGGGTTTTCGCCGCCTTATCCCATAAAAAAAGGAACCCCTTGAAGATTTCCGTCAGGACGAAAACGGCGCACAGCATACCGGCCACGACGAATTCCGTGAAAGCCAGCGCGAAAAAAACCTCAAAGAAACGTCCGCCGCCCCAAAATTTGTGGTAATGAGCGGCCAAGAAAGCGGAAATGACGGCGAAGCTTCCCCAGAAAAACAAAATCCACCGCCCAGACCCGAAAGCCGCGCGGAGTTTCCAATAAATGTAAAGGTGAAACGCGGTAGTGAAAGCCATAGAATAAAAGATCATGATCCCTCCAAAACTTGTCTTGGACTGTTCAACGTTTGCCGGCGGCGTGTTCTCCGGGGGCGATGCCGAGCACGTCGCGGGCAGGCTGAATCAGTGCCCTCTCGTACTGGCAGAGCCAGAAAGAACCGGGTTCGATGCCCTCGATGGACTCTCCCGCTTGGATCGGCGCGCCATTCTCAAACCAATATCAACAACTTAAAATCTAAAGGCATATTAAGACTAAGAATAGGCTAATTGAATATATAAAAATACAATGTCAACAACTTAAGGAAGCACTGATTAAGGAAACGCTGATTAACTTCGTTCTTCAAGACAGCAGAGGATAATAGGGCTCAATTTTTATCCCCAGTACTTAGGGCGTGTTTTAAAACTTCTATTTGACTATAAATTACATTGAAAAAGTGTCTAAAAACGACTGTTTTTTGTTAGGGTAGTTAATTTTCAAACACGCCCTAGAGAGTTTTAGTCTACAAGAGAAGATAGGTCATTCAGCATTTCCTTAAATTTTTCAGTTGCTAAGATTCATAACCCCCAACACCCTCTCCACCTCTGCTTCGGGAAATTGGAGGGGGGGGGGGGTATTGTATAAAATGACCTCAGGATTTTCAGGGGGTTCGTAGGGGGAGCCGATGCCGGTGAAGTTCGGAATTTCGCCGCCTCGCGCCTTTTTGTACAGTCCCTTCGCGTCGCGCTTCTCGCACTCTTCTAGGGGCGTGGCGACGAAAACCTCAATGAACTCACCCTCCTCGAAAAGGGAGCGAGCAAATTCCCGATCTTTGCGGAAAGGGGAAATGAAAGTCACCAACACGATCAATCCCGCGTCCACCATCAGTCTCGCTGTCTCCGCCACTCGCCGGATGTTTTCGACCCTGTCTTCCTCCGTAAAGCCCAAATCCCTGTTCAGTCCGTACCGCACGTTATCGCCGTCCAGGATGTAGGTGTGCCGGTTCATCGAAAAAAGCTTCTTTTCAAGCAGATTGGCGATTGTAGACTTTCCCGA
>JAITGX010000096.1 GCA_031280275.1 Synergistaceae bacterium | reverse complement strand
AGAGCGTTTTTAACGACGGCGCCGCCGTTGTAGGCGTCTATCGACAGTATCACGGCCTTCGCTTCTTGGGAAGTTTTCGCCGCCCCGTGGTGTTTGTGTGTGTTGGGCTTCAACGCGCCGCGCAGGTCTGCCGTAATGTCGCGCTCCCCTTCGCCGATGGCGGCGGCATAACGAAACACCTGCCCGGCTATCTGTTTCACGCGGTGCGCTGTCTCGACGATTCCGGAGTTTTGCAGGGCCTTCAAAATATCAAGAACATCTGCGGCAGATATTTCTTTGAGTACTTTGTCTCCAAGTTTGGGGTACAAAAAGCGCTCCAGGCGTGAAATGACCGTCACCGCATGAGTCTGGGAGCATACGCTCTTGATATGGGTTTCGTACCATTCAGAGGCCGCGTCCCTGAATGTCTTAGGCGGTTTTTGAGGTTCTTGGCCGGTGACGGCCATGCCTCTCACGTCATCGCGCCTCCGCCGGGCTTCTTTCAAGCTGATATATGGGTACTCACCAAGCGTGACTTTCTTCGCCTGCCCATCGGCCATGTAACGCACTTTCCAGTATTTGCGCCCGGTGGGGTTGACCTCAATATAAAGCCCTTGGTAATCGCGGACAAGGTAACGCTTATCCTTGGGTTTGAGGTTTTTCAGAGCCAATTCTGTCAGGGCCATGCTTCGCGCCTCCTCTGATATTTTGTACCCCGAGGATTCCGGAGGTCAAAATGGGGTACAAAATCACGCGAATTATTATAACTTATCTCACATGACCCTGAACAGCAGAATGGGCGGTTTCCCTGACGTATACTCACTTTGTGAATTATTTTAAACTGTCTTGGGTTGTGTTCTGGCGGAGAAGGTGAGATTTGAACTCACGGAGGAGCAGAACCCCTCAGTTGATTTCGAGTCAACCGCCTTCGACCACTCGGCCACTTCTCCACATCTAATCGCATAACATTATATTATAGATGCTTTCTCTTGTCAAAAAACTTATCCAGCGTTCCGTAAAACCCCCGTCCTTTAGGGCGAAGATATAACTCAACTTTCGCAGCGACTTACTCGTACTCGATCATATTCTTGCCAAACTTGTGGAATTAGAAAGGTATGAAACTAGGGAGAAATCCCCTGTTAAGTATTTTGATAGTTAATTCAAAAAGTTTTGAAAATGCTGACACATCAATAATCAACGTTTCCTTAGGTTGAGAAGAGCAGATTTTCCGCCAAGTTCTCGCCCAGTTTGACCGCGTCTTCCCGGCTGCCGCTGAGGGTCCCTTTCCGGTATATTCCCCTCTCCTCGTCGGCGTAGAGGGCCATGAGGCGCAATTCTGTCCCACGAAGTTCCGCGTAGGCCGCCACGGGCAGAGTGCAGCCGCTTCCTAGCCGCGCCACGAAGGCCCGCTCGGCCCTGGCGCGGTACTGAGAGTCTAGGTCGTTCACGGCATCGAGATAGCCGTAATCTCCCCCTCGAAGGCCTTGACAAGCCAACGTCCCCTGACCGGCGGCGGGGATCATCTCCTCTGGCTCGAAAATCCGGGAGATACGGTGTCCCAGCCCCAGTCTTTTCAGTCCCGCCGCGGCAAGGATGAGGGCGGAGTACTCCCCTCCTTCGTCCAGTTTTTTTAAACGTGTCAGAACGTTGCCTCGCACCGGGAGCACAGCGCAGTCAGGTATCAGCGGCGTCAACTGCGCCCGCCGCCGCGCCGACGAACACCCGATAGTAAAGTTTTGGGAATCATCGTTCTTTTTAAGAGGCAGCACCAGCGCGTCGCGGGGATCGCCCCGCTCAAAAAACGCCAGCACCGACAGAGGATCATTCGGCCGTTCCGCGGGCATGTCTTTCAGGCTGTGAACCGCCAGGTCGATACGTCCGTCCAGCAGCGCCTGTTCAAGCTCCTTAACAAAAAGCTCTTTGGGGTTCCCCGTCGCGTCCTTGTTCAGTTCCTCAAAAGGCCGAAGATTCAGGTCTCCGGCGGTTTTCATCGTCACCAGTTCGGTCTGGATTTCCGGGTGGAAACGCATGATTGCCCTCGTGACAAGCTGCGTCTGTCCCACGGCTAGAGCGCTGTCCCGGCTGCCCACGCGGATGATTTTTTTCCCGCTCAAAATCCTAGCCCCTTTGTTTCCTCCTCCACCCACTCTGGCCAGAAGGCGCGCAGACGAGCGGCCAGGCGGCGGCAGAGGGTTGGGGAGCGCCCGCTGGTGGAAACGGCTGCCGCTGCGTTGCCGTGGACGGCCAGGGCAGGGAAAAAAAACGTGCACTCCTCCGGCGCGTCGGCCACGGAAACGGGAATCCCCGCCTCGCGCGCCTCGGTCCCGACCTCGCGGTTCACATCCCTGTCGTCCGTGACAGCAACGGCAATAAACGCGCCCTTCAGGTCGCCCTTTTGGTAGGGGCGGGCCAGCCGCGCAGCGGCGGTGAACTCCGCCTTTTCGAAAGCCGCGCCGAAAGAGGGGCTGATGACCGTCACCTCCGCGCCGCAGAGAAGAAACGCCTTTACCCTCCGCGCCGCTACTTCTCCTCCCCCGATAACCACGGCTCGGCGTCCCGTGACGTCGGTAAAGAGCGGGAAAAGGGGGAATTTTTTCGGGTTAGCAAGGCCCAGCAGTTCAAATCCCCAAGCTATTGCCTCCGAGACCGTCACGCCTGTTTCATCGGGACGGCGGATCAGCACAACCTCCGCGCCCCGCTCCCGCGCTGCCGCCAGCTTTTCCTCAAGCCCCCCCGCCTTGCCCCCGTCCTTGGTGACGAGAACTCCAGCGCCCGTCATTTCCAGCGTCGCAGCGTTCATCTCTTTGGTGAAGGGGCCCTTCATGGCGATAATGTGCCCCGCGTCGAAGCCCAACTTCTCGCAGGCGGCGATGACGGAAGATGAGGGCAGAACGCGTGCGTGGAGCCGCTTCCGCAGGAATTCAGGCAGGGTCGCGAACTTCTCCAGATCCTTGCTCCCTACGGTCAAGAGGGCGTTTCCCTCCATATTCAACAGGAGGGAGTGCAAAGTCTCCGCTGCCGCCTGACTGTCAGGAACGGCGGTCACTCCCTCCGCGCCTGAGGCCGCGCGCGTCACGCGGAGATAGGGAACGCCCGTCTTTGCACAGGCGGCGCGTATGTTTTTCGTGGCCTCGGCGGCGTAGGGGTGCGTAGCGTCGATGACCCCCACCACAGGGCACGAACTCATGAAGGCCGACATTTCCGCTCCATCCATGCGACCCACCAAGGCCTCAGCGCCGGGGAAATTCGCCAATTGCCCGCCGTATTCCGTGGTGACGGAGTAGATTACCGGCAAGCCGCTGGCCGCGATCTCCCGTCCCTCCGTTGTGCCCCCAAACACAAGAACTTTTTTCATTGTTTTATCGCCGGGAACATCACTGGGAAGCTCACGTCGCAAAGTAAGCCGCACCTAGACTTAAGGAAACGCTGATTAAGCCCTTGCGGGGCTCTGCCCCACGCCCCGCTTAGGGGCCTCAGGCCCCTAAGAACCCCATTAATCAGTGCTTTCTTAATCATCAATATCATCAATTTCTCCTGCTTTTTCTTGAAAATATCCCCTGGGCGTGACCATGCGGCCGCTTAAAATTTTCGTCCCGGGGTTTCCGATAACGACCGTGCAGCACATGTCCAGGCTTTCATCCCGCAGCTCCCGCAGGGACAGAATTTTATAAGCCTGCCCTTCCCTTCCGGCATTGCGGACCCAACCCGATGGAGTAACCCCGTTTCGGGCCGTCATGACGGCGTCGCAGGCCCGGCGCAGGCAGTCCTTTCGAGTCCGGCTCGCGGGGTTGTAGAGGCAGAGGACGAAGTCGGCCTTCGCCGCCAGGGTAAGGCGCTTTTCGATGAGCGGCCACGGGGTAAGAAGGTCGCTGAGGCTCACCACCGCAAAGTCGTGGGTGAGGGGCGCGCCCAGTACCGCCGCCGCCGAGCAGGCTGCCGTCACGCCGGGAATAACCTCCACCTCCACAGAGGTGTCCCCCAGGGCGTTCAGCACCTCCAACATGGGCCCCGCCATGCCGTAAACCCCCGCGTCACCCCCCGAAACAACTGCCACGTCGTGCCCCGCCAGGGCCAGCTTCGCCGCCTGACGGCAGCGCATAATCTCCTGTTTCATCGCGAAGGAGAACACTTTTTTACGCTTGAATTCTAAGGGAAGAAGGTCGATATACGTCTTGTACCCCACGATCACGTCCGCTCGCTCTAAGGCCTGGGCTGCCCTGGGCGTCGTTTCCAGCTCCCCGCCTGCGCCGGTTCCAACGATGAAGATCATGGTTTACACCGTGCCAGGGCCAGGGCGATGCCGGGGTAGATCGTTTTGCCCCGCAGCAGCGGCCCGCCGCCGGAGGCCAAGACTGCGGCCCGCTCGCACACGTTGTCCACGCCCGTGACCTCCAATACCCTTTGCGACGAAAAAAAAGGGCCCTCCACGCGGTTCAGTTCCTCCGCGCTGTAGGTCAGAAAGGGGACGGGCCCATGCTTGCGGCAAAAATCCAGTATCGCGGGCTCGCTGCGCTTCAGGTTTATGGAGGCGACGGCCTTAAGCGACAGAGGAGACCTTCCAGCACCCCGCAGAAAATCCTCCGCCGCTGCGTCAAGGGCCTCCTTTGCCGTCCCGCGCTTGCAACCCACGCCCAGCACCAGGACGCGGGGCCTCAGCCACAGCGTCACCGGCCAAGGAGGGGGCATCTCTTCAAAGACCTCGTCCGTGACGGCCACGCCCACGGGCAGCCCCTCCAACATCGCCGCTGAAACGGACTTTATCGCCGTTGGGTTTTCGACGAAACAACCGTTCTTTGCGGCCCAGTCGTCGGCGGCCTCGATCCGATGCGTGTCCGTGGCCGTGGTGACAACGGCGTTCCCGCCCGTTAAGGCCGCGATTTTCCGCGCCAAATCGTTGCCGCCCCCGATGTGCCCCGAAAGCAGGGAGACCACGCTGCGCCCCGCGTCGTCCAAAACCACCACCGCCGGGTCCGCTGCCTTGTTCCGCAGGTGCGGCGCTATCGCCCGCACGGCTATCCCCGCCGCCGAGATAAACACCAGCGCCCTGCTCCTTGGGAACCACTCTCCAGCCCAGGCGGACACCGTTCCCGGAAAGGTTTCCCTTCCTTCCCCCGCGAAACGCTCCGGTACGAACACGCGCCCCTCCCCTATAACCCCAGAGAGGCGCGACGCCAGTTCCGCTCCCTGGCGCGTGAAGGCCGCGAAGACCACCGGCGGCGCGTCCGCCAGGCCCGCAGGCGTTTGGGTTTCGGGAGAAATTTCCTCATTTTTCGCCTTTCTGAACTCGTGACTGAAGGAAGCATCGTAGAGCCGCGACATCTCGCAGCTGCCCCCAAGGAAGTTCCCCACCAGAATTAAGGCGGTCTTACGAATGCCCTCGGCCTGTTCCGGCAAGGTGGCCAGGGTGCCGCGCAGAATTTTTTCCTCCGGCCAACTGGCCTTGTAGACCAAGGCCGCCGGGGTGCCGGCGGAGTAGCCGCCGCTTTCGGTCAAAGCCTGGCAGAGTTCTCTCACCATTCCGGCGGAGAGGAAAACCGCCATTGACGCGCCGTAGACGGCGAGGTTTTGAATTTTCTCACGCTCCGGGACGGGTGTCCGACCCTCCATGCGCGTGATGATCAGGGTTTGACTGACGCCCGGCAGGGTATATTCCGCGTGGAGCGCCGCCGCCGCCGCGCAGAAGGAGCTTACCCCCGGGACGATCTCGAAGGGAATCCCAAGGGTTTTTAGACGCTCCATTTGCTCGCGCACCGCGCCGTAGAGCGAGGGGTCGCCGGTGTGGAGCCGGACGACGGACAGCCCTCTGGTAAAACCATCCTGCATCGTCTTGATGACCTCGTCCAAGGTCATGGAGGCGCTGTTGTGAGCTTCGCAGTCCGGAGGAGCGCAGGTCAAGAACTCCGTATTGACCAGGGATCCCGCGTAAACAATCATCCCCGCGCCCCGCAAAAGCCTCATCCCCCGTAGGGTGATCAGGTCAAGCGCTCCGGGTCCCGCCCCGACGAAGTGAATCATAAAAGAGGAAGCCTCGTTTTGGGATGAACGTCTCTCACTTTCCCGCCTCCAGTATAAAAAAGAATCGCTTCACGGCGGTTCCCCGATTGTGTGGGTATTATACACCGAAAATTCGACCTTCCCCTTTCCCGGTATATGCGGACAGCAAAGTTATCGGGTTCTGTGCCGCCAGTATCACGCTGTCTCCAGCAGACCTGCTCCGGCTGACGGCTATCTGCGTCACGTCTAAATCAGAGAAGCCCTCACCGCTGAAAACCTCGTAGGCCGTCGTAATGGTCTTCAGCGTCACCCCACTGACGAGGACAAAAATCTTTTCATTTTCTTCCCCCAGCTTTTTTACGTGCCCAAGAATTTTCCTCAGCATCCCTCCGCTGCCCCCAACGAAGACGTGGGTTGGGCGAGGCAGGGTTTCCAGCAGGATTTCCGCCTCGCCTTCGTGAACGAAAAGGTTGTAGGCACGGAAATTTTCCTTGTTTGTGCGCAGCAGGTCGGCAGCTTCAGGCAAACGCTCAACGGCGTGAACTTCCCCGTAGGGACAGAGCCGCGAGCAAGCGACGGCGACGGAGCCCGTTCCGGCCCCCACGTCCCACACGACGGCCTCCAGCCCCGTTGACAGTTTATCCAGAATCACCGTTCGCACCTCCCCGCGCGTCATGGGAACCGAGGGGGAGCGCAAGAAGTCCTCGTCTTTAGGGCGGAGGGAAAGGAGCGGCAGGGGATCGGGGTTGCGCACCATCACCACGGAGAGGGGGTCGAAGACCTCTCCGGACAGCTCAAGGAAGGGAGCTTTCACCTCCACGACGCGCCCGTCGGGGTAGGATAAGCGCTCACCCACGGCAATTTCGGCCTCGATCCCCCGCTCTGCCAGGAGACGGCAGAGCCATCCAGGGTCGTGCCCCGGTCCGCAGAAAAAAAACGTTTTTTTGTTGTGGGCCGCGATCCCCGCAATTCTGGAAGGGGAGACATCCCGCCCGTGGAGGCTGACCGTCTCCGCGCCATCCCATGTCTCGCCGAGAGCCGCGCAGAGAAATTGCAGGGCGCTCACGCCGGGAATGACGGCGATATCCTGGTCAGGAAGGGCTCTTTTCAGGCGCGGCATCAGGCTGAAGATCCCCGCGTCCCCCGAAACCGCCACGGCCACGCTGCCCTTTTTCAAATTTTCCGCGATTTTCGCGATGGCCTCGTCCAGGCCCTCCAGAGGCAGGACGCGCCCTTTCACCAGGTCCAGATGACGCTTTGCCGTCACCACACAATCCGCCGTTTTCAAGACGCTTTCCGCCGCGCGGGTCAGGTGCTCCTCGCCGCCCGGCCCCACGCTTACCACGTACAGTTTATGCCGCTCTATCTCGCCCGCCTCCTTCGTCTGAAAAAGCACAAACCGCACAAAGGGGATAGAGCGCCGCTCCTCCCCTCCGTTTAAGTTTATCTCCCCGCCCTCGTTTGTTTATAAGGTCTCCAAAAAGGAGGAAACATAGGGGATAATACTGTCAGCCCAGGCATCGAAGGTCTTCGCGGCGGTGATCTGCGAGACGGTGAAGTAGTCGTCGGGTGCGCCGCCGAGGCAGTCGTTTGTGAGGGCCTGATCGTAGACGGGCGTGGGGAACAGGTAGAGCATCTCCCCCTTGTGACGGGACGTGGCGGCTTTGGGCTTGCACCCCAGAGCCATTACCCCGTCCTCTCTGTCAAAGAAAGTCACGGAGTAGTCCACGTCACCCAAAAGCCCGGCGGGAAATTCGATGCGGCGTTTCCGGGCGTAACCCTGGTCTTGCAGGTCCTTGTCGCTGTCGAGAGAGATGCGCATCTCAATGGCGTCCAGCGCCGCGAAGTGGCGGACGTAGGCGACGAACTTGCGCCCAAGCCCCATCAGGTTCAACCCCGCGGACCTGGAGGGGTCATCCTCGCGCCATAGGTCGTCGGAGACGTCCCCGCCGTCCTCCTGGCAGAAAGAAAATCCTAAGAGCATGGCCGCGCCCATGACGCGGACGGAGCGATACCAGCGCGCGGGTTCCCGCGTGGCCAGCCTGCGTACCACGCCCGTCTTGAAAAGGTCCTCCACCCCGCGCCGGTTCTCGGTGATGAGCAGGCCCCCTTCAGGGAGGGCGTCTTTTTCCTTGTCGGAGAGCGGGAAGAAGGGGCGGAAGTTCCCCTCACCTTTTTTCCCCTCCGTCAAGTCCGCCAGCCACAGGGAAGAGCGTTTTTCCTCAGACAGAAGGGAGAGTTCCCCCTTATCCGTGACGATGGCGGGTGTGTGCAGCGTCTTTTCCAGCGTCATGGCGAACTTCCACAGGCGTGGCTTGAAAGAAGTGTAGACGGCGTACTCCGACAAGATACGCTGGAAGTGCGGCAGGAGGTCCGCCAGGTTGTACTCGACGCTTTCCCCTCGCTTCTTTCCCTTGACGGAGAGCTTGCGCTCCCTGTTTTCCAGCCAGTTGAGGCGGATCAGTTTTCTGGAGTTCTGGTTTTTGTTGCAGATCACGAGGCGCGGCGACATACCCTTGGTCCATATCTGCAAGTCGATGTTCTCATCTACCTCGCTGGAGCTGAGAATTTCCCCTTTATCGTCCATGACGGCGACCTCCTTTACCGAAACCCCAGAGAGCTTAAAACCGCCTCCGCAGGGCCTCGGAAACTTCCCCGGCTTTTTTTAAAGTTTAGCACAATTAAAGCTGTTATGTCTCAATGTTCAAAAGTAAAGGAAGCACTGATTAATGGGGTTCTTAGGAGTCTGAGGCCCCTTGGGGTCTGAGACCCTAAGCGGGGCGTGGGGCAGAGCCCCACAAGGGGTTAATCAGCGTTTCCTAAATTCGCCGAAAAGCCTCGCTTGGAGTAAAATTTGATTGATTCGGCGTTGTCCTAAGGGGGAGGGGTGTCATGAAGCCGCTTTGGATTGCTTGCCTCGCGTTTCTGCTAATCGCCGCCCGCGGCGCACTGGCCGGGGAAGAGGTCGGGGAGACCGTCATTCGAGAAATGGCCGTCTCCGCCACGATGACGGGGGAAGGGGTTCTGTCCGTGGAGGAAACCCTGATGGTTTTCGCCGGGGAGGGGTCATCGGCGGACGTGACCCGCGGTATCTCCGGACGGTTCACCCGGCGCGGGAAAAACGGAACGGGGTTCGTCTTGCTGAGTGCCACGCTGGATGGTCAACCCACGAAGGCGGCCATTCACCGCAGCCCTGAAACTCTGCGCCTGACCCTGGCTGCCCGGGGGGCGCCGCTTGTGCCAGGAATTCACGTTTTCAAGCTGAGGTACGAACTGATCAACATGGTGTCTTTCCAGCTGGAGGAGGACTCTCTGGAGTGGCAGCTCGTGCGGGAGAGTTCCTGCCCGATCCTCGGCCTCTCGGTGGACGTGAAACTCCCCGGCCCAGAGGAGGGAGTCTTCCCCAAACGGCTCTCCGGCTGGATGAGCGGCCGCCGGAAGGGAGAGGGGGTGCGCGCCGAGGGAGTCTCTTTGAAAACCCTGACCCCCTTGTCGGCGGGAGATTCGTTCACCCTCGACCTCGCCTGGGACAAGGGTCTCGTGGCCGAGAAGAACCCGTTCCTCTCACCCTGGCGCCCCTGGGACCTGGCGGTTCTGGGTCTGCTGACAACGTACTACGCCCTCACTTGGTTTTTCTTGGGACGCGCGCCCAAGTGCAGGACAGCAGCGCCAAGCACGAAGCCGCCTGAGGGCCTTCCGCCAGGGCTGTTACGCTGCGTCCGCGACGGCGGACCCTGTCCAAGGATGCTCACCGCGGAGATTCTGAACCTGGCGGTCAAAGGCCATATCCGCCTGGAGAGCACCGTGGAGCGGGAGGCCAGGGGAAAGGAAGTTTCTTCACGCTATTCCTCGCTGGAGCGCATGATGGACCGCAGGTACCGTCTCCATCCCAATCCCGGCGCCCCTCTTCCCCCGACCCCCACGGAGGCCGTGCTGCTGCACAACCTGTTCCCGCCCCGGAGCGAGGCGGCCCCCGTAACTCTGGACAAATCTGGTGCGCCTCGGATGAAGGCGGCATTTCGGGCGCTTACCCGAGGGTTCGCGGAGCTGGGACGGCGTTTTTCCTTCCAGCATATGGAACGCTGGGCGCTGGGGCTGTTTTTTTTCGAAGCCTACACGGCCTTCGTCATGCTTCAGACCCTTTCCAGGGCTGTGGGGGGGATAGAGCCTGGCAGCGAGCATGCCTTGGCCTTCGCCGCGCCTCTTTTCTTTCTGACGCCGCTCCTGGGCGGTACGAAAATCTGGAGACAGATCACCCCGCTTTTCATCCTGCGGACAGGACTTCCCCTTTTTTTCTGCGCTTGTGCCCTGGGAATCCTTCACGAGCAGGGGGTGGACCCGGTAAGCATTTCCGCCTTGGCTGGGGGTATTGCTATTATAGGGTTCTTCTGGCAGCTGGCCCCCTCGCGCTCCCCGGAGGGTCAGAAGCTCTTGGACGAGATCGAGGGCTTCCAACTGGGATTAGGCAGCCGGGCGGAGCTAAAACCCCAGGACGATATCGATAAGTTCGAGCGCCTTCTTCCCTACGCCTACGCCCTCAGCCTGGAACAGGCGTTGATTTCCCGGTACGCGCCCCTCATTTCGCGGCTGCGGCGCCGGGCCAAGTGGCACTTTTCGAAAAACCACAGCCTTAGCAGCGGCGCGGAGCACTACACTTTGGTCTACGAGTTGGGTGAGGCGGTTAAGACGATTCTGAAGGACTGAAAGGTCACTGTCCGTACCACTTAAGGAAACGCTGATTAAAGGAAACGCTGATTAATGGGGTTCTAAGGGGTCTCGGACCCCTTAGCGGGGCGTGGGGCGGAGCCCCGCAAGGGGGTTAATCAGTTATAATACAGAACGCGGACTTCGGGAACTTGAGGAGCGGAAGCGCCCGCATATTGATTTAAAAGCAAGGAGTGATATTCGATGTGGATTTTGCTGTTCGCGGTTTGTTTGCTTTTGGTGTTGAACTTTCTCACCGCCGCCCAGGCGGAGAACCTGCCGACGCTAAAGGTGCTCTCGACGCCTAACTGCCCCAACTGCGCTCAAATGCTTCGGGTGCTGGACGAGATCGACTCCAAGTACGGGGCCAAAGTTGCCACGGAAAGGGTCAACCTTTTCGAGCACAGGGACGTGGCCAAGCAGTACAATGTGCGCTATGTGCCCCACCTGCTTTTCGTGGATGCCGCGGGCAACGTGGTTAAGCAGGAGATAGGGGCCAAGTCCCTCGAAGAGGTGATGAGCCTTTTTCAGGAGGCGGGCGTCAATATCGCCTAACGGCCAATGTTCCGGCGTTATCGCCAAGAACATTTCGAGATAATGCATTAAGTCTTGCGGGGCTCCGCCCCACGCCCCGCTTAGGGGTCTCAGACCCCTAAGAACCCCCATTAAGAGGACGGACGATATGCATCAAAAAAGGATATTTGGGAGTTTTAGCGCCGTCGGCTTTTTCCATAAACTCATAATATCACTCAATTGATAAATTTCACATGCAAAATATCCAATTAAGCGTTTACGAGGCTACACGGGACGGAGGGTGAATATAATGTACAGGCTGCGGAGTTTCTTACTCGCGTTTATTCTTTTTCCAGTGCTAACCTTTTTTTCTTGGGTGTTCACCGTTTTGCTCATATTTCCTAATGATCAAAAGGAATGGTGGGACATTTTCATAGTGTTTGCTTTATCTTTCTCGGTTTATTTAGGCCGGCGTCACGCCAAATATCACGTCAGGAAAGGCAGCCTTCCGGATGATTTTCCTAACCGGTACTGGTTGCTTCTGGCCCCCATGGTTCTTTTGCTCTTATACGCAATTTTCACCAATTTTTCCCAAAACGCGCTGGACTTCCGCGAATCCGGAATGTTTGGCGTATGCGCCCTAGCATACGCGTCTCTTGCCGCATCGTTTGCCAGCGCCTGCGCCGAGACGGAGAAGAAGCTCGCCAGCGCGAGGGGGCTTTGGCCGACCTGCGCGTTCGTGCTTTTCCTGTTCGCCGTTCTCACCGGGCAGGCCTGGCTGGATTTCGATAGTGTATTGAGACCGTCGGGGAACGAGTACGGCGTGGCAACGCTCATTGAAGACCTTGATCGTAATAAAGAAGGAATTAGAGGTCGCGTACTGTATGATTATATGTCATGGAGCAAACGCAACCGGCTGGTCACGCTCGACGCACCGGCGTCTCTTGTCATCAGCGGCGGCTATCCCCTGCTCGACGGGGCCACAGCGTTCTTTCCGGTTTACTGGGCTGTGGCTGACCAGGTCTACCAAGTGGACGAGAAAGTGGACGAAAAATTGGAGCTGAACAAATACATAACCTGTTCCAGGACGGTTGCGGCCTACGAAAGACTGATCAACGGTAAAACGGACTTGATCTTCGTCCTTCAGCCGTCGGACGGGCAGATGGAGGCAGCCCGGAAGGCTGGGGTCGAGCTTCGTCTCACGCCCATCGCCAAGGAGGCCTTCGTCTTTTTCGTCAACGCCAGCAACCCGGTGACGGGCTTGACGCTTGAGCAAATTCAGGACATCTACCTCAAAAAAATCACCAACTGGCGGCATGTGGGAGGAAACTACAAAAAAATCCTGCCTTTTCAGCGGCCCGAGAACTCCGGCAGTCAGACGGCCATGGTCAAAGAAGTCATGAAGGACAAAAAATTACCCCTCCCTCTCCAGGAAGAGCAAAGCGGAACCATGGGCGGGCTGTATCGCGACGTGGCTAAACACCGCGACCTTGAGGAAGCGATAGGCTATTCCTTCCGTTTCTTTACACAGGAGATGATGATCGTAGGCAGCTCAACAAGAGTAGAGCGGTTTACCACCGCGCCGCCCGGCGAGGCCAAGCCGGTCAAACTGCTGGCCGTGAACGGCGTCGCGCCCACGGTTGAGAATATCCGAAGCGGAAGCTACCCCTTCACGACGGACGTCTACGCCGTAACGGCGGGAACGAAAAACCCCCGCGTTCCAGAGCTGATTGACTGGCTGACCTCCCCTCAGGGGCAGGAGCTGATTGAGAAAACCGGGTACGTGGGGGTTGGGAAACAGTAACAATTTTGCCAACTTAGAGCGTGTCTAAAATATAAAAGATAATATTGAGTATGGCGCATTAGCGTAAACGCAAAACATTTGGTCACGGCTTTGCTGACGCGGTTTCTGCCATATCTTCCGTTTGATTTCGCTGAGAAACATTCGTGTTTTGGGGGTTGACAGAATCAAAAAAATCCTGTAGCTTTTTATCTGCAAATGACGACGCCTCCAAGAGCCCGGCCTTATGAGCCGGAATCTCGCGGAAAGCGCCGTCATTTGTTTCATAATATTGTCATATCACTTATCACCGTCGAATGCAGATAGTGATTTCCTATAGGAAACGCTGATTAACCCCTTGTGGGGCTCTGCCCCACGCCCTGCTTAGGGGCCTCAGGCCCCTAAGAACCCCATTAATCAGTGCTTCTTATATTCTCAGCCTTCGCTTTTTCCTCATTTTCCCGCGAAGCAGAAACCTCGAACTGCAGCGGTGGGCTAAAGACAGGATTTTTCCCTTTGCTTTGGGCTTTGACCGATATGTTATGATAAATAAAAATAAATCAATCTTGCGCGTTGAGGCCGGAGGTGTTGATTTTTATTTTGGCGGGAGAAGAACGCGGTGAGCTTCATTTTTTTGATAAGCTGCTCTCCGTCATGGAGCGCTTGAGGGGACCTGAGGGCTGCCCCTGGGACAGGGAGCAGAAACTGCCTGACCTGCGCTCTCACATTGTCGAGGAGGCCTATGAGCTGGCGGACGCCATCTCGGAGGGCTGCGCGGACAACATTTGTGAGGAGTCGGGAGACCTTTTGTTACAGATTGTTTTCGCTGCCTCCATCGCGAAGGAGATGGGGCTTTTCGGCATCGAAGACGCAGTGGAGGCGCTTCATGCTAAACTGGTGCGCCGTCACCCGCATGTTTTCGCCGACGCCCAGGCCGTCGACAGTACGGAAGTCATCCGCAACTGGGAGCGGATCAAGCGAGAGGAACGCGAGGTCAAGAAAGAAGACCTTTCGGTACTGGCGGGCATCCCCAAGGGGCTGCCGCCGCTTCTCAAGGCTCACCGGATGCAGAGTAAGGCGGCTCACGTGGGCTTCGACTGGTTCAAGGGCGACCCGACCCCGCTTTTTGACAAACTGGCCGAGGAGACGGAAGAGCTTCGACAGGCCGTGACGTCAGGCGGCGGAGAGGCCGTGGAGGAGGAACTGGGGGACTTGCTCTTTATGGTGGTGAACCTAGCGCGGCATTTGGACGTCAGCCCGGACGCGGCGCTCTCTCGTGCTTGCGCTAAGTTCGCGGCCCGCTTCCGGCGGGTGGAGGAGGACGCCGCCGCACAGGGGCTCCGCCTGCACGAGTGCTCCCCAAAGGAACTGGACGCCCTGTGGCACATGGCGAAAAAGAACTTGCAAGTATAGAGGAGGAATATACATGTCAAAAGAGAAGGAGAGCCTGAAGACTACACCAGCGGCGCCGCGCAAGGCCATGATCATGGAGACGGCGCTGCGAGACGCGCACCAGTCCCTGTTCGCGACCCGTATGCGCACGGAGGACATGATCCCGATACTGGAAACGATGGACGAGGTGGGGTACTACTCCCTGGAGATGTGGGGAGGCGCCACGTTCGACACTTGTATGCGCTTCCTGGACGAGGACCCCTGGGAGCGCCTGCGCGTCATTCGCAAGCATATCAAGAAAGCGAAGCTCCAGATGCTGCTGCGCGGGCAGAACCTGGTGGGCTACCGCCATTACGCCGACGACGCGGTGCGCGAGTTCGTTAAAGCTGCCATCGGCAGCGGTATTGACATCATCCGCGTGTTCGACGCTCTGAACGACCTGCGCAACATGGAAGTCGCGGCGGATCAGGTGAAGAAGGAGGGCGGTCACTTGCAGATGTGTATTTCTTACACGCTGTCCCCCGTCCACACGCTGGAGGCCTTCGCGGATATGGCTCAGAAAATGGCGCAGATGGGCGCGGACTCTATCGCCTTCAAGGACATGGCGGGGCTCTTGAACCCCGTGGACTGCGCCAGCCTCTTGAAAGCGGTCAAGTCGAAGGTTGATCTGCCCATCCAGCTTCACTCACACTACACCAGCGGCATGGCCTCCATGACCTACTACGCCGGACTGGAGGCGGGCGCGTCCATCGTGGATACCGCCATCTCCCCCCTGTCTATGGGCACCAGCCAGCCGCCCACGGAGTCTCTCGTGGCCTCCCTGGCCGGGGGGCCCCTCGACACGGGCATCAAGCTGGAAAACCTCATTCCCGTGGCGGAGCACTTCAAAAAAATACGTGAGAAATACTCTCATTTGATCGCCGACATCGGCGGGGTGGACATCAACATTCTCCGCTATCAGGTACCGGGCGGCATGTACTCCAATATGGTGAACCAGCTCAAGGAGCAAAACGCACTGGGTAAGCTGGACGAGGTCATGAGGGAGATTCCGGTGGTGCGGAAGGCCATGGGCTACCCGCCGCTGGTGACGCCCACCAGCCAAATCGTGGGCACCCAGGCCACGCTGAACGTGGTGACGGGCCAAAGGTGGAAAGTCATTCCTAAGGAGGTGAAGCAGTACTTCCTGGGTTACTACGGCACGCCCCCTGCACCGCTGGACCCGGAGGTGCAGAAGCTCGCCATCGGCAGCGAGGAGCCCATCACCTGCCGGCCCGGCGAGAAGATCGCGCCGGAGATGGAGACGGCCCGCAAGGACGCCGAGGCGTGGACGCTGCAGCCGGAGGACGCCCTCACATGGATTATGTTCCCGTCGGTGGCGAAGGACTTCCTGCCCAAGAAGTTTGCGCGCACCCATAAAAGGGACGTCGGCCTGAACGACCTGGTGGACGAAAGCGCCTACCCCGCGTAACCAGGGAACAAAAGTAAGGATGGAACCCAACGAGAGTTCTGATGCGGTGAGGAGAGAGAACGCACCGCGCTCTTGGTCGGAGGGGGTGGAGCTCTCCGGGGAGGACGCCATGCTGCGCCTCTCCGGGGTTAACGACGAGAACCTGGAGGTCATACAGGAGCGCTACCCCGTCAGTCTGGTTGTCCGGGGTTGCCGCATTCAGGTGCGCGGCTCCGACAAGGAGCCGGTGCGGATTGTGAGCGGCCTGATACGGCAGCTTTCCGTCGTGGCCGCCAAGGGGTACGACCTGCACCCCTCGGACGTGAGGCACGCCATGGACGCCCTGGCGGAGGGGCACGAACCCAACTTAGAGGGTCTCTACTCCGACGTTATCTGTTCCACGGCCAAGGGCAAGCCGATACGGGCCAAAACCGTGGGACAGGGAGCCTACGTCAAGGCAATACGGGAAAACGACATTCTCTTCGGGGTGGGGCCCGCGGGCACGGGCAAGACCTACCTGGCGGTCTGCGCGGCGGTTTCGATGCTGAAGGCGGGGGACATCTCCAGGGTAGTCTTGGTGCGCCCAGCGGTGGAGGCGGGGGAGAGCTTGGGGTTCCTTCCCGGCGACCTCCGCGAAAAAGTGGAACCCTACGTTCGGCCCCTTTATGACGCTTTTTACGACCTTCTGTCACCGGAGCGTTTTACCCGCTATATCGACAAGGGAGTCATTGAGATAGCGCCTCTGGCCTACATGCGGGGGCGTACGCTGAACGAGAGCTTTATTATTCTAGACGAGGCGCAGAACACGACGCCCGAACAGATGAAGATGTTCCTGACCCGGCTGGGCTTCGGCTCCAAGGCCGTGGTTACTGGGGACATCACCCAGATTGACCTGCCCAGCGGCAAGTCATCCGGCCTGAACCACGTCCGCGCTGTCTTGCGGGATATCAAAGGCATCGCCTTTTTCGACCTGACCCACGCGGACGTGGTGCGGCACGAAATCGTTCAAAAAGTGGTGCTGGCCTATGAACGCTATGAACAGCGAAACCCCTGAACCTCAATCCGCGGCAAAAAAGCCGTCGCCGATCTCCAGCGGCCTTTACGATTTCTACTTTTTGCCCGCGTTTACCTTTTTGTGCGTGGGCGTGACCGTCGTCCTCTTGGGGTGGCTCTACGCGGGGGGAGAGTACAGCTTCACGGAGGGGCAGTCCGCGCGGTACACCTACCGGACGGTTTCTCCTATACGCTACACGGACACGGCTACCACGGATAAACTGAGAAACCAGGTCGAGGACTCCGTGGCGGGCGTGATCCTCCGAGACGTGGCGGCGGAGGAGCGGCTGAAAGCCCGTCTGAACGAGTTCCGAACCGCCCGAAGCAAGGGCCTCCAGGCCGCAGGCTTTCCGGAAACGTTGACAGAGGCCTTTTTCAAACTTCAAGACGACCGCAGGGAGGCCCTGTTCCTGGTTGCTGAAAAGGTGGGGGAGGTCTACTTCAAGGCCGTGGCAGAGGATATTCACGCATCGTCTCAGGACGCTGGACTGTGGGCGGAGATCGGGAAGCTGAGTTTACCAGCTCCTGAGGCGAACCTGCTCTACCAGTTAATGAAGGAACTCATCGCCCCCATCTACACCACGGACCCGCGCTTGACGGACCTCATGCGCCAAGTGGTGAGGGCATCCATTCCGCCCGTGGAGCGCAGTCTGGAGATCGGCGACACCATCGCCGCCCAGGGGGAGATGATCACCCCCATCATCGCCCGCCTGCTTCGGTTTCAGGGTTATCCTGAGAACGTTTTTCCCCTGGGACGGCTGGTGGTCGCCGTCCTTTTGATGCTGGCCTTGCCCTTGTGGCTCGAAATCTCCCTCCACGCGGACCCTAACCGTCCCACTCGGACGTGCGTCGTCTTCATCATCGCCCTGGGCTGGGCCTGTCAGGCCATTGCCTCCTACGTGGGGGCGGCAGGGGCGGGCACCATAGCCCCTGTGCTCATCGCTTACCTCTCCATGCGGCGGCGCTTTGCCTTCAACATCTGTCTGGTGGGAGCGGCGTCCAGCGTGTTTCTGATCACGGGATTGTCCGTCTACAATACTCTGGCCGTGCTGAGTGCAGGTCTGGCGGCCTGCATGCTGGGCCACTACATTCTGCGCCGGGTGGATTCGTTAGGAACTCTGGTGTACAAAACCCTCATCTTGGCCCTGCTCCTGGCGTTGGTAAAGGTGAGTAACCGGGCCTTTCAGGGCTTTCCCGTGACCTGGGAGTCTCTGAGTCTGAGCTGGCCCCTAGGTGAGACCTGGGCTGTGGGGGGGAGGGTTCTCCTGTTTGACCTGGCGACAGCGTACCTGGCGGCCTCCCTTCTGCCCATGATAGAGGGCTACCTGGGCGTCCTGTCCGTCTTGAAGGCCAGGGAGTTAAGCCATCCGTCAAACCCGCTACTCCGCAAACTGCAGGTGGAGGCTCCGGGGACGTACCACCACTGCCTGATGATCGGCACCTTGGCGGAGGCGGTGGCGGGGGAGCTGGGCATAGACGAGAACCTGATGAAGGTGGGGGCTTATTATCACGACATCGGGAAGCTGTGCCGTCCCCGGTACTTCGTCGAGAACCAAATGAGCGGCGAGAACATCCACGACACCCTGTCCCCGACACTTTCGGCAGTGACTATTATCGCCCACGTCCGTGAGGGTATCGAACTGGCTAACGAGTTTGGCCTGCCCAAAAGGGTGAAGCAGTTCATCGCCGAGCATCACGGGACCACCTCCGCAGCTTACTTCTACAAAAAGGCCAGGGCTCTGGGAGAAAACGTCGAGATGTCGCAGTTCACCTACCCCGGCCCCCGGCCTCAGTCGAGGGAGACGGCGCTCCTGATGATGCTGGACTCCCTGGAGGCGGCCATGAGGGCGGAGAGCAGGAACATCACCGCCGTGGAGGACATCCGGGAGATTATTGAACGGGTCATCGCGGTCAAGATAGCTGACCGGCAGTTAGACGACGTGGACTTCACCTTCCGCGAAATGGAACGCATCAAGGCGGCGCTTCTTCGAGCTTTCCGCTCCATGTACCACACGAGGGTCGTAAAGGAAATAAAACAGGAAGCGAAACAGGAAACAAAGTGGAAGTGACCAGCGGGAGCCCGTTCCCCGGTTTGTGATTTAGGAGGGAAAATACGTTTTGAATTTGCGTTTGAACGTCAGTGAGCCGGAGGAGGGCGGCTGTCCCATACCGCCGGGCGCCCTGAAGGGCCTGGAGCGCGTCCTGGGCGAGGAATTCGGGCTTTTATGTGATTGCCCGGAGGCCGAGCTCTCCCTTTCCTTTCTGAACGCTCTGGAAATGCGGGAGGTCAACAAAGAGCACCGAGGGATCGATGAGGCTACCGACGTGCTGGCCTTCCCCCTGTGGGAAGGAGGGTGTTTCGAACCTTCTTTCGGCTTGCTTCCCTTGGGGGACGTGCTGATATGCCCGGAGGAGGCGGAACGGGAGCACTCTCTGGGTCATTCCGGAGCGCTGTGCCTGGTGTTGGCCCACGGCTTTTTGCATCTGCTGGGTTGGGATCACGATACCCCTGAAGGTGAGCGAGCCATGTGGGAGCGCCAAGATATTTTGAAAGCAAGACTCCTGGCCGCTTGGGAGGTTCAGTGATGGAGGCTGCTGAAGTTGTGGGGACGTTCGCGGGTTTGCTGAGAGGAGTTTTCTGGCTGGCGGCGCTGCTGGCGCTGTCGGCGTTTTGCAGCGCGTCGGAGACCGCCGTCACCGCCACGGGGCGGGGTAAGCTTCTGGCCCTGCAGGAGACGCGCCCCTTTTTCAAACCGCTGTTTCAGTGGCTGCTGGACAACGTTCATCGGGTTCTGACCCTGTGCCTGATCGCCAACAACGTGGTCAACATCGGGGCCAGCACTCTGGCGACGGCCATGGTGCTGGATTTGTTCGGGCCCGGGGGGATGGTCTACGTGGTGCCGGTGATGACGCTGCTGATCGTGGTGTTCGGGGAGATTCTGCCTAAAAGCGCCGCCGTGGCCTACGCGGAAAACGCCCTTCTGTTCTGCGCGCCTATTTTGCGCGTTCTGGACTTCCTGCTCTACCCCTTCACGCGGCTCCTGGAGGGAACTGTGAGCGCCCTGGGGTGGCTGCTGCGGATGGACCTCCGCCAGCAGGGGCCCTTTATGACGCGGGAGGAGATCGAGCAGGTCGTCGCTATCGGTGAGGAAAGCGGGGCGTTGGAGGCTGTGGAGCGTCGAATGATCCACGGTGTCATTGATTTCGAGGAAACCCGCATCTACGAGATCATGGTGCCGCGCGTGGACATGGTGGCGCTGGAGTCCTCCACCTCCATGAGTGCGGCGCTGGAGGTGTTTATAGAGCATGGGCACTCGCGCCTGCCCGTCTACGAGGACAGCCCCGACAACATCGTGGGCATTCTCTACGTGAAGGACACGCTGAAAAGCCTGTTGGCCGGGGACTTGGAGCGAGATGTGGGCAGTCTGGTGCGCAAGCCCATGTTCGTTCCTGAGAGCATACGCACGGTGGAGCTTTTGGAGTCCATGCGGCGCGACCACGTGCACTTCGCCGTGGCGGTGGATGAATACGGCGGCGTGGCAGGCATCGTTACACTGGAAGACCTGTTGGAGGAAATCGTCGGCGAAATTCAGGACGAGTACGACCAGGAGGTCCCCGCCGTCTCGGAGGAGGAGGGAGGAACGTACTTGGTTCAGGGGAGCGTGAGCCTGGAAAATCTCAACGAGGCCCTAGACTGTTCCTTCGAATCCGAGGACGCCGAGAGTATCGCGGGGCTCGTCCTCTCCCTGGCGGGTAAGTTCCCTCAACGGGGCGACGCGCTTGAGTACGGGAATTGGCGGATTCACGTAGTGGATTTGGAAGACCATAGAATCAAACAACTCCGCCTTGAACGCAAGCGGCCGACGGGAGCAGAACCCGAAGCCGATTGACGCGCCAAAGGCTATTGCTTGTCCCCCCTTTTTTTGGGAGGGACCTTTTGATGATTTTGATAAGGGGCAATGTCCCGAATTTTCTAGGAGGAGAGGGTGTTCCGTGACAGAAGCGCGGCAGTTTTACTGGCCTTGGCCGGACATGCCGGCGGAGGCGTTGTTGCAAAGGGCGCGAACCGTGGCGGAACGCGCTTACGCGCCCTATTCGAACTTCAAGGTGGGAGCGGCGCTGTTGACGGCGGACGGGAGCGTGACGCTGGGCTGTAACCTGGAAAACGCCTCCTATGGCCTGACGGTTTGTGCCGAGCGCAACGCCATCGCCAGCATGGTGGCCATGGGACGTCTGGATCCTGTGGCTATAGCTGTCGTCGGGGGCCGGTCGGGTACACCCTGTCCACCCTGCGGGGCCTGCCGTCAGGTGCTCGCGGAGTTCAACCCAGACATGCTGGTGGTGTTGGAGTCCCCTAACAAGGTCATCATCATGACCGCCAACGAGCTTCTTCCCTTGAGCTTCTCTTT
>JAITGX010000036.1 GCA_031280275.1 Synergistaceae bacterium | reverse complement strand
TTATTTTTACATATTCAATCAGCCTATTCTCAGTCTTAATATGTCTTTAGTCCTTAAGTTGTTGATATTGTTTTAATATGTGAAAAAGATCCATTGGAGTAAAGGTAGTCAAGCGGGTAAAAATCCAAGCGGACAGCGGTTATCAAGGTATAAAGAAATATCACGGTAACAGCGAGGCCCCAAAGAAGAAGTCAAAGAAGTGCCGGTTGGGGAAGGAAGATAAAGCCAGCAATCGCCGTACAGGCTCGGAGCGTATAGTGATTGAACATGTGAATGCGTGTTTGAAGCGGTTTCATATCTTTGCTGAGTGTTACCGTAATCGACGCCGTCGATTTGGATTACGCATGTCGCTTATGTGTGGTTTATATAATTTTGAGCTCGCTCGCTGATTTCCGAAGAGGTCTATTAAGAGTCTTAACTACTAAAACATATAAGGCTTTAGACTCTTGATTTTTACGTAGTTCACCTCTAGTATAATCTTATATACAAGATTGCCCCCTGCTATAGATGTAAAGTTCGATAATGGGTGAGGGGTTCGGAATGAAGCGTGATTTGAAAAAGGACATGGCCTACCGTCAGATCAAACAGATGTTCCTGGAACGCCGCTTTGAGCCGGAAAACCTGCTCTCGGAAAACCGGATCGCATTTGCCTTGGGCATCAGCCGTACCCCCGTGCGCGAGGCCTTGCAGGTCTTGCAGAGTGAGGGGTTCATCGACATCTTCCCCAAAAAAGGTGTTGTCTTTCGAGGCGTTAGCACCGCCAGGGAAATTATGGCCGCCATTTGAGGGCTACGCCGCCATGAACTGTCTTCCTGTCCCGGAGGAAAACCTAGCGAGACTGGAGGAAATGCTCCAGCTTCAGTGTCGTTGCCACGAGGCGGGAGATGTGATGTCTTACTTGCGTCACGACGTTTTGTTTCACAACTACTTCATCGAGCTTTACGGCAATTCCCTGATTTTAGACACCACGCGGTTGATCAACGAACGTTTCATGAGCGTGGGACTCGCTATTCTAAAAAATATCGACGCTGTCAAAATTTCTTATGAAGGGCATCGGAGAATCCTAGACGCCGTGAAAAACCGGGACGCCTCGGAAGTAGTCCGCGCTGTGTACGCTCATACCCAGTTCGGGAAATCCCAGTTTTGCCAGGAAACCGGAGCCGACCTACCCGTCCGCTACGTCCCACCCCTGAGAAAATGTCAATTTTCAAGTTCGTAAGACAAGAATCACAAGGAGGGTAATCATGGAAGCGCCAAATATCGCCAAAATATCGGCAAAGACTCCCCTCAGGGAGTACCCGAAAGAACAGCTCGCGTTTTTCTACGAGACGATGCTCAAGATACGCAAGTTCGAGCGGACGGTCGAGGAAAGATTTCTAGCGGGCGAGATCCCTGGCTTCGTGCACCTCTACATCGGGGAAGAGGCTGTGGCCACCGGGGTCATGGCCAACCTGACCCACAAGGACTACATCGAGAGCACCCACCGCGGGCACGGGCACACCGTCGCCAAAGGCGCGGACCTGAAGCGCATGATGGCCGAGATTTTTGGCAAAAAAACCGGATGCTGTAAGGGTAAGGGAGGCTCCATGCACATCGCGGACTTCAGCGTCGGAATGCTGGGGGCCAACGGCGTCGTCGGGGGAGGCTACAACTTGGCGGCGGGCGCGGCCCTGGCGCAGAAAATACAGGGGCGTAAGGACATTTCCGCCGTGTTTTTCGGCGACGGAGCCAGCAACCGCGGCACTGTTCACGAGGCCGCCAACATGGCCTCCGTCTGGAAACTGCCTCTCCTGTTCGTCTGCGAGATGAATGAGTACGCCTCCACCACTCCCTACCTCACCGCCACCTCTGTCGCGGACATCGCGAGAAGAGCCTACGGTTATGACATGCCCGCCGTAATTGTGGACGGCAACGATGTGTTCTCCGTCTACGAGGGCGCGAAGAAGCTTGTCGAACACATTCGCTCCGACAAGGGTCCGGCCTTCCTAGAGTGTAAGACCTACCGAGTCAAGGGGCACTTCGTCGGAGACCCCGAAAGGTACCGTACCCGCGAGGAAGTTCAAAAGAACATTGACGAGCGCGATCCCATCATGCTCTTTGAGAAAAAGGCGCTCAAGGCTGAGGTGTACACGCAAAAAGACCTAGACGCGACTCAGGTCAAGGTGGACGCCATGATCGCGGAGGCGCTGAAGTACGCGCAGGAATCGCCAGAACCCGACGTGTCCGAGCTGTTCGCTGACCTTTACGCATAATCGAGGTGAAAGCCATGAAAAATATCACGTTTTCGCAAGCAACGCTTGAAGCTATGGAAGAGGAGATGAACCGCGACCCATCGGTTTTCGTCATGGGGGAGGACATCGCGCGCCAGGGCGGCATCTTCGGCCAGTTCAAAGGACTTCCTGAAAAATTTGGCTGCGACCGCGTGAAGGATACCCCCATCAGCGAGACTGCCATCATCGGGGCCTCCGTGGGCGCGGCTCTGGCTGGAATGCGTCCCGTGGCGGACATGCACTTCGCGGACTTCATCGGCGTCTGCATGGACGAGGTTTTCAATCAAATGGCGAAGGTACACTATATGTTCGGCGGGCAAAAAAGCGTTCCCGTGGTGCTTCGCGCCCCGGACGGCATCGTGAACCAGGCGGCGGCCCAGCATTCCCAATGTATAGAGGCCTGGTTCGCTCACATCCCAGGGGTCAAGGTAGTCATTCCCTCCAACGCAGCCGACGCCAAGGGACTTCTGAAGAGCGCCATCCGCGACGAGAACCCCGTCATCTACTTCGAGCACAAGGGGCTTTTCCCTATGAAGGGCGACGTCCCCGAGGGCGAGCACCTGGTGGAAATTGGCAAGGCGCGGATCGACCGGGAGGGGAAGGACCTGACCCTTGTCTCTTGGTCCATGATGATGCATCACGCCACCAAGGCGGCGGACAAGCTGGCCACTGAGGGCATCAGCGTAGAGCTCATCGACCTGCGCTCCATATCGCCTCTGGACAAGGAGACGATCCTCGCCTCCGTTGCCAAGACCGGCCGCCTGTGCGTCGCCCATGAGGCCGTGAAGCAGGGCGGCGTCGGCGGGGAGATCGTGGCTTTGGCGGCGGAGGAGGGCCTGGAATACTTGGACGCGCCCGTCGTCCGCGTGGGCGCTCCCTTCTGCCCCGTACCCTTTGCCCGACCCCTGGAGCAGGCCTACAGGGTCACCGCCGACACCATCTACAACGCTGTAAAGAAAATTCTGTAAGCCGCTAAGGGGGCTGGAAGCTCATGGCAACGACGATCACCATGCCGAAGCTGGGACTCACTATGAACAGCGGCTCGGTGCAGCAGTGGAAGAAAAAAATCGGCGACACCGTGAAAAAGGGAGAACTGCTTTACGTTGTCGCCACAGATAAACTCACCGTCGACGTGGAAAGCCCGGCGGAGGGGGTGCTGCTCGCCATTACGATCAAGGAGGGGCAGGATGTTCCCGTGGGCGCGCCCATCGGAGCCATCGGAGCCCCGGGGGAGCAAGCAGACGTGGGGAAACCAGCCCCGGCGGCCTCTGCGCCTTCAAGCCCGGCCTCTGCGCCGGTTAGCGCGCCCAAAATTGCGGGAGCGCCGATAACAATGGGCGCGGTTGGGAGCGCCTTACTTAAGGCCGCATCGCCCAAGGCGAAAAAGCTCGCGCGGGAAAACGGCGCAGACCTCTCCATCATTCATGGGACGGGGTCCAAAGGCTGGGTCGTCGCACGGGACGTTCTGGAGGCCGGAAAAGGCGTCGTCAAGGCGTCGCCCGTTGCCGCGAAGATGGCGGCGGAGGCCGGGCTGGACCTGACGGAGCTGAAAACGGATGGGCGCGTGATGAAGGCCGACGTTCAGGCCCTGCTGTCGGGTGCGGAAAAAGCGCATCTTATCCCCATGACCCCCATGCGTCGGGTCATCGGCGACCGTATGCTCCAGAGCCACAGCTCTATTCCCGCCGTAAGCTACTTTGCCGACGTGGACATGACCGCCCTGAACGAGCTGCGCGCCTTCTACAACGAGAGGCTCAAGGAAAGGGGGATTAAGGTCTCCGTCAACGACCTTTTGATGAAGTTCTGCGCCAAACTGCTGCTGAAAAACCCGATGCTCAACGCAAAGCTCGCGGACGGAAAGCCCAGCGCCTTCATTCTTCACGATTTCGTCAACGTGGGCTTTGCTGTGGCGCTGCCGGGGGGACTGCTGGTGCCCAACGTGAAAGACGTGCATCTGAAGGGCGTAGCGCGTATCGCGGAGGAGCGGGCGGAGTTGGTGGAAAAGGCCCGCGGCGGCGGTCTCGCGCCCGACCAGATGACGGGCGGAACCTTCACCATCTCTAACCTGGGCATGATGGGCGTGGGGGCGTTCACCCCGATCATCAACCCACCAGAGGCCGCAATTTTGGGCGTGGGAACAACCACAGATAAACCGGTGGTCGTAGACGGAGCTGTGGCCGTCCGATCCATGGCGACGTTCTGCCTGACCGCTGACCACCGCTTGGTGGACGGGGCGGATGGGGCCGCGTTCCTTTCCCAGTTGAAGGAACTCGTCGAGCAACCCAACCTCTTTCCGCTGTAGGCGGGGGTGACGATATTGAGCAAACGAGTCCTCGTCATAGGCGGAGGGCCAGGAGGGTACGTGGCCGCCATACGCGCCGCTCAACTGGGCGCGGCGGTGACGCTCATCGAAAAAAACAAGCTCGGAGGAACGTGCCTGAACGTGGGCTGTATTCCCACCAAGGCATTGCTCCACTCGGCGGAGCTCTACACGGCAATGAAGCGTGAGGGGCCTTCTATCGGGATATTCGCCGACAACCTGCGATTCGACTGGACGGCCATCATGAAGCGTAAGAACCAAGTCGTGGATCAGTTAGTGAAGGGCGTGGAAGGACTTTTACGATCCAACGGCGTTGAGCGCGTCCAGGGGGAGGCGCGTTTTGTCTCGCCCGGAGCGGTTCAGGCCTGCGGTAACGTTTTTGAGGCGGACGCTTTCATCGTCGCCACGGGCTCCGAGCCCGCCATGCCGCCTATTCCGGGCTTAGGCTCCGGCCGGGTTGTCACCAGCGATGGGGCTTTATCCTTCGAGGTACTGCCTCAGAGTATCGCTATCGCCGGCGGCGGCGTGATCGGGGTGGAGTTTGCCTCCGTGTTCGCGTCCTTCGGCGTGGCCGTGACCGTCGTTGAAATGCTTCCTAGAATACTGCCCAACGCGGACGCGGAGGTAGCCGGGATTTTGAGGCAGTCGCTGGAATCCAGGGGAGTGACCTTCCACACCGGCGCGCGCCTAAACAACGTGACCCAGGGTGCGGAGGGGTTGACGCTCTCCGTGACGGCGGAGACGGGCTCGGTGGAGCTGACGGTGAACAAGTTGCTGGTAGCTGCGGGGCGCCGCCCCTACACCAAAAACCTGGGACTGGAGTCCTTGGGCGTGGCGATGGAGCGCGGGCGCGTTCTGGTCAACGAGCGCATGGAGACCAGCGTCAAGAACATCTACGCGATAGGGGATTGCGCCAGCCGTATCCTCCTGGCTCACGTGGCCTCGCGGGAGGGAGAGGTGGCGGCGGAGAACGTTATGGGGCGCCCGACGGCGATGGATTACAAGACCGTCCCCAGCGCTGTTTACACGTCGCCTGCCGTGGCGTCGGTTGGACTGTCGGAGGATGACGCCCGAAAAGAAGGGTATCACGTCCGCGTGGGACGCTTTCCCCTGTTCACCAACGGCAAAAGCGTTGTCGCCGGGGACACCGAGGGCCTGATCAAGATCGTTTCGGACGACCGATACGGAGAGGCGCTGGGTGTTCACATCGTGGGCGGCCCAGCTACCGACATGATCGGGGAAGGAGGCCTGGCCCTGCAACTGGAGGCCACGTTGGACGAGATTGTCTCCACCATCCACGCGCACCCCACCGTGAGCGAGGCCCTAAGCGAGGCGGCCCTGGCCTCCTGGGACAGGGCGATCCATTTGCCGAAGCCCAGGAGCGCGTGAGCGAAGAGGAAGGTGATAAGGAAGTACTGATAATTTTCAACGGGGGGATACCCTAATGAAGAGAATGAATAAAGAAAATATTTTTTATTTTCCTATATTGTCGTGTTTCATTATTTTAGGGGAGGCTGTGTGTATGTTGAAGAAGTGTGGTTTTATCCTGTCGTTCGTTCTTTTGTTTGTTTTTGTTGCCTCGACCGTCTGGGCGGCTCCGATAGTCATGCGACTCGCTAACGTCACGTCTACCGGCGACCCCAGGGACATGGCGTCACAGAAGCGGGCGGAGCTTGTGGAGAAAAAGACCAACGGTGCCGCGAAAATCGAGGTTTTTTCCGGCGGCGTTCTGGGCGACTGG
>JAITGX010000088.1 GCA_031280275.1 Synergistaceae bacterium | reverse complement strand
GATACAGTATGCTTGTTGACATGAGTTCCTCTCCAGTCTAACTTTGAGTTGGTGAATCCTGGATAGGTTCTCATGTCTTCTTCTTTTTGTCCACTACGATCGCAATTTCCGGAAGAACCCACGTCCGCCGAATACGCGAACGCTGTCGCAGTGTTATACGGTTTGTCCTACGGCGTTAAAATGAGCAAAAAAGGAGCCGTTCAGCCAGAGGGGTACTTTGACTTTGTAGTTCCGCCGCTTGAAGGACTTTGGCATAACGCAGACGGTGACGTGATTACTGACATCACCGACAAGGACAATTTCTGCTGGACTTCGATGATACGCCAGCCGGATTTTGTCAAACCAGAGGTATTTGAAAACATAAAAACCGCCGCCGCCAAGAAAAAGCCAGAGCTTGATTTCTCATTGGCGCTGCTCCAAAAATTCGCGGAAGGGTTATGCGCTCAGATTTTGCACATAGGTCCTTACGATGACGAACCAAAAAGCACCGCAATTTTGGAGCGATTCATAGAAGAATCCGGCTATGCCGCTGATTTTTTAAAGAGCCGCCGCCATCATGAGATCTATCTGTCAGATCCACGCAAAACCGCGGCGGAGAAGCTGAAAACCATTATTCGCTATCCGATAGCGAAAGAAAAAACGCTATGAAAGATATTTTCACATTTCGATATAGAACCGCGTTTCGCACATGGTTAGAAGCGTATGACAAGGATGGGAGGACGCCGCTACGAGCACTAAGGCATTATATGAAATGATATTCAAAAGAAAATCTTTCCACACCTTTAAGAGAATAAAGAAAATACTCCTTGACAAACCGACCAGCGGTATGCCAATATGAATACCGTTGGTCGGTTTATATTTGTCGGGAGGTGTAGTTATGTCAAGAAAGAATGACTCCGAGCAAACGGTGAGCAAAATTTTAGATACTGCCGCCGAATTGTTTATGGAAAAAGGCTACGAGCAGACAACCATGCAGAATATCGTTGACGGGCTGGGTATGTCAAAGGGGGCTATCTTCCACCACTTCAGGTCCAAAGAAGACGTAATGGACGGCGTGATACGGCGTGTGGCGGATGGTATTGTGGAGCACGCTAACGCGATAGCGGACGATCCCGCGCTCTCCGTAAATGAAAAAATGCGGGACGCTATTCTCTCTATGAACGTATCCGAGGGTATTGGCGGGACTGTTATTGACGAGCTGCACAAGCCGTCAAACGCGCAGATGCACCAGACCATCATGATCCAAACCATTCAGACGGTTGTGCCTATACTCACCAAAATCGTCGAGCAGGGCATTAATGAAGGTATTTACAAAACCCCTTACCCGCGAGAAACGCTGGAGTTTCTCTTTGCAGCTAATCAGGTCATTTTTGACAGCGGCATTTTCCACTGGAACAGGGAGGAGCTGGCCTCGAGGGCTCGCTGCTTCGCCCGGATAATGGAGATATCGCTTGGCGCGGCGGAGGGTAGCGTTGCTTTTCTGTTTGACAATATGAATCTGTTAGAAAAAGAAAATTAGTATGTACACTTATAAACCTATTAGTTTTTATATTATCGTTTTTGCCTTAACGTGGGCGTTCTGGATACCTGCCGCTTTCGTGCCGGAGGAATATCGGATGCCGCTCATGTTGCTGGGCTTATTCGTCCCCGCCGCAACCTCAATGACGGCCGTTCTTACATCAAAGAACACCGCTCTGAAAGCAGACTTGCAAGCAAAGCTCGTCGGCGCGTTCCGCGTGAAGCCTTTGGTCGTGACAATGGCAGTCCTGTCGTTCTTCGGTATAATCGCCGCGTCTATTTTGCTTTCAACCCTCGCGGGGCAGTCGCTAGGACAGTTTTCCTTTGTGGAGGGCTTTTCATTCTCAATCGGCGGCAACTCCGCTCTGCTCACCATTGTGCTCGCGGCTTTACTTGAAGAACTTGGATGGCGCGGCTATGCTGAAGACGCAATCGCAAGCTGCCATAGCTGGTGGACGGAATCCGTCATTTTCGGTATTTTGTGGGCTTTGTGGCATTTGCCTCTGTTCTTTGTGGAGGAGACGTATCACTACAACATTTTGCAACAAAGCCCGCTGTTTATGGTAAATTTCTTTGTCGCGATTATGCCGCTTGGCTTCATCGTCACCTGGGTCTACGTCAAAAACGAGCGGAGCATTTTCGCCTGCATGATATTTCATTTTTTCGTGAACCTCTTGCAGGAAAAGGTCGCCATGACCCAGATCACAAAATGCGTGGAGACCCTCGTCCTGTTTGCCGTGGCCGCTGTCGTTGTGACTACGAATAAGGATCTGTTCTTTGAAAAGCGGCACATCGGCAGGCTTCTGGAAGACGCGTATTGGAAAAGGGGGCAAATGGCGAATGAACAAGGCTGACGCCCACCAATTGCCCCCGCCGCGAAACTTCCGGCTGATGGTGGCGGGGCAGATTGTAACTGTGTTCGGCGCGTCGCTGCTGCGTTTCGCCCTCTCGCTCTATGTGTTAGACATAACCGGGCGGGCTGACCTGTTCGCCGCACTGCTCGCCGTATCAAGCGTACCGATTTTGCTTGCGCCGATTGGCGGGGCTGTTTCGGACAGGTTTAACCGCAAGAACCTGATGGTGCTGTACGACGCTGTCTGCTGCGCGGTATCGTTCGGCTTCCTGCTTGTAATGCTTGCCGGTCACGCGTCGGTGTTTGCGGTCGGCGCGGTGATGGTAATCCTCGGAATCGTTGGAGCAATGGAAACCCCAAACGGCACAGCCTGCATACCGCAACTCGTTGCCAAAGATAAACTCGCGCCGGCAAACGGAGTGATTCAAACGGTGCAGTCACTTTCAGAGATTATCGCCCCTGTCGCGGGCGGTATCCTGTACGGCGCGGCGGGACTTCGTTTGCTCGTGGCGATAAGCGGCGCGGCGTTCGCTTTGGCGGCGATGACGGAGATGTTCATCAAAATCCCGTTCGTAAAGCGTGAACGCTCCGCTGGAATGGCTCGCATGATAGGCGTAGACCTCAAAGACGGTTTTGCCTATGTATGGAAAGATTCGTTTATACGAAATCTCATGGTGATTGCCGCGCTTTTGAACCTGATACTTGTCCCTTGCTTTATCGTGGCCGTGCCGGTCGTCCTGCGGATTACGCTAAACAGCGGTGATACGCTGTACGGCGTAGGTATGGGGATAATTGAAACCGCGATGATTCTCGGCGCACTGTCAATCGGCATTTTCAGAAAGAGAATGCGTGTCGGCACCATATGGCGGTGGGTTTTGGGGATTGCTCTGCTATTCGCGCCGCTGGCATTATCCGTAACGCCTTTAGTTCTTAGGCTTGGGTTTTTGACGCCGTTTGCGCTTTTTCTGCTCTGTATTTCAGCAATGGCGGCGGTAACGACCATACTTTCTATCTTTGTTATCACAAGGATACAGGCAAAAACGCCGGATGAAAATCTCGGCAAGGTTATGGCGATTATTCAGGCGGTCGCCCAATGCGCCGCGCCTGTCGGGCAAATTGCCTACGGCTTTATGTTTGAGCGGTTAAACACGGCGGTGTATATTCCGCTGCTGCTTGCCGGACTGCTCATAGCGGGAATTACCATTGTAAGTAAAATAACTCTAAAATAGGGAGGAAAAATCGATAAACCAGGAGACAATCATGATAGAAAAATACCTCGTTTAAGTCTGCGGCATATTGAGCACGTATCATATATAATACAATACAGCATTAGCTTAATACAGAGGCTCATCATTCTTTTAAAACACGCTCTAAGGCTCATGTTTTGCCCCCGGCAGTTCAAAATGATTGCGGTGGTAACGCAGCAGACCCTTGGTCCGCATTTTGGAGAGTTCGGCGGACATGGCGCTTCTATCCACGGAGAGGTAGTCGGCGAGTTCCTGCCGGTCAAAAGGGATGTCGAAAGCCCTGCCGCCCGCCAGCCGCGCCCGCTCGGACAAGTAGCACAAAAGCTTCTCCCGCGTGGTGCGGCGCGTAACGCATTCGAGCTTTTGCGTCAGCATGACGTTCTTCCGCGCCAGTATATGCGTCAGATTTTTGATGAGTTTGTGATGAAATGTGCAGGCCGACGGACAGGGCTTCAGGAACCGCTGGCAGTCCAACAGCAGAACATGGGATTCCTCGTCGGCCACGGCGCTGACGGGCAGCTTCTCCACGCCCGCACAGGCAAAGGCCTCACCGAACAGCCCACCCGGCTCGACGCGGGTCAGAATCTCGCGCCCGCCCCAAAAATCCTCGCGCACCACGTGAACTGCCCCGGAAAGCACAATCCCCACCAATCCCGCCCTCTCGTCCATCACGAAAACGAAGGTGTTTTTCTCAAAATGCTTCCGAACAGCGGAAAGACACATCAAAAGAGCCCGTAGGTCGGCCTCGTCAAACCCGGCGAACAATGGGCAGTTTCGCAGCAAAATCGGAAAAAATTCTTCCATATTTTTCATAGTTTTTCGTACCTCGTCGAATTCAGGAAACGTTGATTAACCCTTTGTGGGGCTCTGCCCCACGCCCTGTTTAGGGGTCTTGGACCCCAGGGGGCCTCAGACCTCTAAGAATCCCATTAATCAGTGCTTCCTTTGCGTTGTAAAAACAACAGATTATCCGACCTCAGTCTAGTATGCTCAACTCACCAAATCCAAGAGGAGGTATGGCAATGATACGCAAAATCATCACGATCGACGAGGAAAAATGCAACGGGTGCGGGCTGTGCGCCGAGGCGTGCCATGAGTCCGCGATAGGCATCGTGGACGGCAAGGCGAAGCTTCTGAGGGATGACTACTGCGACGGACTCGGAAACTGCCTCCCCGTGTGCCCCACGGAAGCGATCTCCTTTGAGGAGCGAGAAGCCGCGGCCTACGACGAGGAGACGGTGAAGCGGAACATCGCGGCCAAAAAACTGCCCTGTGGGTGTCCTGGCGCCCATGTCCGCGCAATCGTTCGAGAGGTATCAACGGCGGCGCGAGCGGTGGCCGGCGGAGCAGATGTTCTCAGTCAACTGAACCAGTGGCCGGTGCAGATGAAACTCGTCCCGGTGAACGCGCCGTACTTTCAGGACGCGAATTTATTGATTTCTGCGGACTGCTGCGCGTATGCCCACGGAAATTTTCACAAGACGTTTATGCGCGGCAAAATCACCCTCATCGGCTGCCCGAAGCTGGATCAGGGGGACTGCAGCGAAAAACTGACCGAAATCCTAGCGGGGAACGACGTTAAATCTGTGACCGTGCTTCGCATGGAGGTTCCTTGCTGCGGAGGCATCGAAAACGCGGTGAAAACGGCGCTCAAGAATTCTGGAAAAGCGATCCCCTGTCGGGTTGTCACTCTCGCCACGAACGGCGAAGTCCTGTAGGAACAAAACTCCCCTCTCTTCTTTCGTTGCCGGAGAGGGGGAAGTTTCTCTTACTGAGCGAATGGGACCATTATCGCGCCGACTTACGGGTTAGCTTGTTCACCAAAATGGCAATGGCACCGTCGCCGGTGACGTTACAGGCGGTGCCGAAGCTGTCCTGGGCCAGGTAAAGGGCGATCATCAGGGAGAGCATGTCGGGGGAGAAGTGAAGCATTGAGTCGAGAATGCCAAGGGCGGCCATGACCGCGCCGCCGGGAACTCCAGGAGCGGCCACCATCACCACGCCCAGCATAAGGATAAACGGAAACATCCCGCCAACGGTGACTTCCACGCCGTGCATCATCATGACGGCCATAGCGCAGCTCGTGAGGGTAATGGTGCTTCCAGAGAGGTGGATGGTCGCGCAGAGGGGAACGACGAAATCGGCCACGTCGGCGCTCACGTTATTTTTCTTGGTCTGCCGCAGGGTTACGGGAATAGTGGCGGCGGAGGACTGGGTGCCGATGGCGGTCATGTAGGCAGGAATCATCGTCACGATGCACTTGAAGGGGTTCTTGCCCGCCACGGCGCAGGCGATAAAGTACTGGATGCAAATCACCGCGCAGTGCAGCAGGATCACCACCACGTAGACCTTGGCGAAGGTGACGAGCAGCGTCTGCACCTGCCCCACGTAGGTCATATTAGCGAAGGTGCCGCAGATCAAAAGCGGCAGCAGCGGGATGATGACACCGGAGAGGAGCTTCTCGATGATAGTTTGGAGTTCGTGCATCCCGGCGGAGAGAGATTTACTCCCAATGGCGGACATGCCGATGCCCAGCACGAAGGCGAGGAGCAGCGCCGTCATGACGCCCATCAGGGGCGGCATGTCAACGGTGAAGAAAGAAGTGAGAAGGGCCTCTTCGGGGTTTTTGGCGGAGTGTTTCGCCGCTTCCACGATGGACGGAAAGATCGCCGCGTCGGTGAAGTAAGCCAGGGAGCCCGCGAAGATAGTGGAGACGTAGGCGATGACGACGGTAAGCGCCAAGATCTTCCCTGCGCCCTTCCCCAAATCCCCGATGCCCGGGGCCACGAACCCGATGATGATGAGTGGGATGACGAAGCTCAGGAAGTTCCCGAAGATACTGCTGAACGTAACCACCAGCCGGACGACAAACTCCGGCGTGTAGGCCCCGATGAGGACGCCCACGATGATGGCGAGGATAAGGCGTGGCAGAAGCCCTAGTCCTCCCTTTTGACCGCTTTGCTGCATTTCTTCCGACATAACGATCCCTCCTTGTCGTTTTAACGCGATGACCGCGCCTTCGAACACCCCTGTATGGATCAGCCCGTCCGCTGATACTGAAACAGCGCTTTGGGCCTCGCCTGTTCGTCGTCCACGTCTGGCCTCCCTTTGGATGCCTTTCATTATAATACTCTGATTGACCTATCGGAAAGAATGGACAGAAAATCGCGTGATTTACGTATTTTTTCGTATAATTTGAAAGTTGAATAGGCCATTGGACGGCGAAAAAGAAAGTTATTGGCCATTTGCCTTTAGGAAACGCTGATTAAGCCCTTGTGGGGCTCTGCCCCACGCCCTGGGGCCTTAGGCCCCTAAGAACCCCATTAATCAGTGCTTCTTTACTCCACCGCTTCCGTTGGCGCTATACGGCAAGCGGCCAACGGGAGCGGGAAAAGGGACTATCAAGTCAAGAGGTTACTCCCTGCCAGCGGACCTTGTATTTTTTCAGAAAACCTTTGGGGTTATAGGATTTTTTTGCTTGACGGATTCCCGGCGAGCCCATGTCCTGCTCGCGGTTGACGGTGTGAAAACCTGTGGTGTTCGCCAAGAATATCTGGTTAATGGCCTGATAGACGCCCTTGTAGCTGTCCAGCCCCTTCTCGAAGTGGATGACCACCGTGCCGTCGCCCAGGTCCTCGGCGATGGTGTAGGCGATGGTTTTGCCGTCTGCGGAAAGCGATCCGCCCATGATACAGGGCATGTTTTCCCATTGATCCAAAACCCTTGCGATGGCGGCGTTCTCGGCCGCTAGGCCCGGTGACTCCTCGCAGCCGCGCCACTCGCACCATTCCTGCTGCATGCCGCGTATGGCGCCGATGCAGTTGGAACATATCGGGGCGTAGGTGCAACTGTAGAGTTTCTGAAACTGGTACAGCAGGTTTTTTTTCTTGTGCAGTTTGTTCCCCGAAAGCGTAACCATTTTCTCGCAGTCGTAGAGGTACTCCCACTCCGAGCGCTGCTCCTCCAGGAGGACGTACCTCGCCAGGCGCTGGGTCCATATGTCCGCCAGGGCCTGGGGTACGCGCTCGAACACCGTGCCGGGCGCGACGGCCTGGTTTAAGACCTCCGCCCAGTCGGGACGGTCCCAGTTTCCCACAGGGGCCCAGTAGATGGGCTCAGGGCCATTGGTCACGCGCAGCCAACAAAGGTCGTCGGCGAAGGCCCATTCGTACCGCCGCTCCTCCGACCAACCCCAGATGTTGATGAAGGTGTAGTCCGAAGCCCTCTCCGCGCAGAGCGAGAACAAAGCCGAGTACTCCTCCCGCCGGTCCAGCGAGAGCGGGGAAAACCGCAAGTTGAGGCAGGCGGCCGTCTCAGCATCACGCTGGATGTTGTGACACATAACTCACGCGCCTTTCACGCACTCGTAGACAAAGGCGGGTGGGACGTTGCGCAGGACAAAGGAGGTCTTCACGTTGGCAAAACGTTTTTCGAAATAGGGTTTCATGTGCCGGGAATACTGATAGGCGACCATTTTCCCGCCGGGTTTCAGGCATTTGCACACGGCGTCCAGGATGGAAGCCGTCATGCGCGGGGGCAGCACGGCGAAAGGCAGGCTGGACACCACGCAGTCCAGCTCCGGGATGCCTCGCTCAAGCAGAATTTTCGGAAGCTCCCTGGCGTCGCCGTGGACGTTGAGCCCCGAATGTTCGTCCTCGATCATTCTTTTCAACATAGGATCAATCTCGAACACGAGGGCTTCACCGCTCTTTCGCAAGTTTCGGAGGATGGAGCGGGTAAACACCCCTGTCCCTGCGCCCAGTTCCGCTAAACATCGCGTTTTTTCCCAATCGATCTTGTCCATCACCGCCCGGGTCAGGTAACGTGAGCTGGGCATGACGCTGCCTACTTGGCGGGGGAACTCGACAAATCGGCGAAGGAAAACCGCCCCCTCCGTCATGCGCAAACTTAGCAGCTTGCCCTGCCGCCGCAACTTTCTATAGTATCGTAACAATTCACGACAAACCTCCCTCCGGGTCCTTCACACCCGGCAAATTTTGGAAGCACCAGTTACCCCTCCTCTGTGGGGCCTCGCCTTATCCCCCATTCGAGGGTCGTAGATTTCCAAGAACCTTATTTATCCAGAGCTTCCTCAAAGATTATATACCCAGGGAGCGGAATCCCCCTCTCAGAAGTACATTCGGCACAGAGCAAACGCATCAAGCGGGGCGCCCCACAAGGGGTTAATCAGCGCATATGACAGCGATGTGAGCAGAGAGCGGTTTAACCAAATCGCATTCAGTCAAAAAGGAAACAGCTTGCTTTTTTGACGAAGGCAAGTATAATAGCGTAAAAATCTCCCTGCGGGATTTGCGCAGGCAAACACAAAAACCTTGCGGAAAAGAGCTGAATATCGTGCATTTTACGGATGACATTGCTAATTTAAGATGGCATAGTATCCGCAGGACCGCAGGACCGCAGGACCGCAGGACCGCAGGACCGCAGGACCGCAGGACCGCAGGACCGCAGGACCGCAGGACCGAAGGACCGAAG
>JAITGX010000074.1 GCA_031280275.1 Synergistaceae bacterium | reverse complement strand
CAGACTTGAGGTCGAACAGAAGACCAAAGAAGCCAAAGAAGAAATGGCAAGAAAGATGCTCAAAGCAGGTATGGCGCCGGACTCTGTCGCTGAGATCAGTGGAATATCCGTGGAAGAGTTAGGGCGTGTTTTAAAAATAGCTAATCCAAAAAAATAGCCAGTTTCAGACACTTTTTTGAAACCCGTGCGTAGTCGGGCTAGAGGAGCTTGCCCTTTGCCAAAGAGCTTCATTAGGGGAGTTTTCCTTGATCGTTTCAGCACTTTCCGCACGAGAACAGGAAAAATCCAAGAGTTGCATGAGCGCGGCGTCGAGGGCCGGTTCATCTTCCTCGTCCCATATGGGATTGCCCGTCAAGGCGGCGAAGCATCGGGCGTTGGCCTCCTGGTGTCCGTCCGCGGCGTTTTTCCAAGGTACCGCGAGGGACGGGATGCCAAGGGCCGCGAGTTCAGCTAGGGTCGAGGCTCCCGCCCGGCACACCACGACGTTGCACAAAGAATAAAAAGGCGTCATGTCCCACCGCCGACCCACGAAACGAACCCTTGAGCCAAAGGAGTCGGGGGCCGCGTCAGGAGGAGAGCCGCCCAGGACGACGACAACCATTTTGGGGGTCCGCGGACTGTCGATTCGCGCAACGCGTCCGGCCAAGGAGGCTAAGGATACGCTGCTCAACGAGCCGCCGGCAACCCCTATGACAAGATTCTCCTCGCCGGCGTCCACACCGAGAGCGGTAGCGGCTTCCTTTCGGGAGATTTTTTTCATAGGACGTATAGGAATTCCCACGTAGACGAAGGCGCCGATGTTCCGGCACTCGGCCCAGCCGGAGGCAACATGGGCGCCCAGGCGGGCAGCCAGCCGAGTTACCTTTCCAGCGCAGGCGTTCTGTTCATGGATGACGGTGGGAATCCGCAGGAGACGGCACCACAAGAGGGGAGCCAGCGAGACGTAGCTGCCGAAAAGAAAACAGACGTCAGGACGACCGCGCGCCAGGAGCCTCCCTACCCTGAAAAATGAGCTAAGGAGCCCCGCCCAGCGCCCCAGTCTTCCCGCCAAGGAAGAGCTTCCCAAAGGGGAGCCCGCCAAGGGCAGACAATAAGGAACGATGCCCTGTGAAGCGTAAATCTCCGCCTCCAAAGGGCGATTGCCCGAAAGGTACACAACGCGCTCCGCTTTTTTGTTCTCTGTAATCCAGCGCCCAAAGGCCAGGGCCGGGAAAATATGCCCCCCCGTTCCCCCTGCGGCAATCCAAACCTTACCAGCCACTTCCACAGCCTCATCTCCTCACCAAAAGACTCTGATTCCCTGGACCCCAGGGTCAAGGAGCTTGCCCTTTGTTGATTTCTTTGCCAAGGTGCATCAAGATTCCCACTTTGATCCACATGGCGACCATGGCGCTGCCCCCAGCGCTCAGGAACGGCAGGGGAATGCCCGTGAGAGGCGTCAGCTTCATGACCCCGCCCAGGTTGAGGAACATCGGGAAGAGAACGGAGGCCGCCACGCCCCATATCAGGGTGGCAAGGTAGGGATCGGTCACGCGCTGGTATATGTGGTAGACCTTGTATGTCCAGAAGACGTAAAGCGCTAGAACGAAAAGCGTGCCGATAAGGCCGAACTCCTCGCCTATGGCGGGGAAGATGTAGTCGGTGTGGGCCGCCGGAAGGTAGTCCATCTTTTGCAGGCCCTTTCCTACGCCCACGCCGAAAATTCCGCCGTTGCTGAAAGCCACCAATCCCTGAATAATCTGAAAACCCCTGCCCGTCGGCGCGGCCCAGGGATTTAGGAAGGCCAAAAACCGTTCCCAACGGTACCTTTCCACGTAGATCATCAGTGAGAAGGTAAAAAATAGGAATGCCGCCCCAGTTAAAGGGTACTTCCAGCCTCGGTTCACCACGTGCATCGACATACACAGGGCGAACACGAGGATGATCCCCCCCATATTGGGCTGAAAAAAAAGCGGTAAAGCCGACAAGAACGCCACGGAAAGCGTCGGCCTGCAAAAACACTGAAAACCCTGCCTTTTGGACGCAGTCAGGCGATCGGCCAGAAACAGGGGCACGGCCAGAGTCAGAATTTCGAGGGGCTGAAACTGAAACCCCAAAAGATTCAGCCATCGGCGCGCCCCCCCCACCTTGACCCCTATGCCCGGAATGAGCGTCCCCGCCGCCATGAGCATGGCGGCAAACCACAAAAGCCCGCTGTAATGGCGGACAACAGACAGAGGTGTAAGATAACAGCAAAACATCAGTAAAAGGCCCAGTCCCAAAAAACGGCACTGTTTGGCGGCGGCGCCGTACAACGAGCCGCCTGGGGCGCTCCCTGAGGTCAGAGAGGCTATCATCAGGATGCCGCAAAGGCTCAAAACCAGGGGGGCCACCCACAGAGGCCAATTCTTGAGCGGCGCTGCGCCCTTATACCTGACCCTCCGCCCTCGCGCGGCCGTTACACCAGCCCTGCCAGCTCTGCCACTCCCCTGCCCGAAGCGCCAGGAGTCAGCCCTCCAACTCCCGGACGAGGGCACGGAAGTGCTCCCCTCTTTTTTTATAATTTTCGTACATATCCCAACTGGTGCAGGCGGGGGAGAGCAGCACCACCATCCCTGGACGGGCTAATCTTTGAGCCGTAAAAACCGCCTCCTCCATGCCGGAAGCCCTGTGGATCGAGGTGAACCCGGCATTCCTCAGCGCCGCTTCAATGCGCTCCTTCTCCGCGCCCAGCACCACGGCGGCCTCGGCTTCTTTGAGCACGGCCTCGGCCAGGGGTCGGTAGTCCTCGCCCTTGCCTTTGCCTCCCAAGATAACGACCTTGCGTCCTTCAATGGAGGTCAGAGCCGTCACAGACGCCGCCACATTAGTTCCTTTGGAATCGTCGATGTAGGTCACTCCCTCCGCCAAGCCTGCCAGCTCACAGCGGTGAGGGAGGGAACAAAAGCCCTCCAAGGCATCGGGCGCGGGGGGCAGGGTCACGTTCAAAAGACGCGCCACGGCTAGGGCCATGGCGGTGTTTTCCAGGTTGTGCCGCCCCAGAAGCGCGGCGTCCCCGTAGCTGAAAAGAGAGTACTCCTTTCCTCCAAGGCGGAGGACTGCCCGGTCTTTTCCCATAAAGACGTGCCCAAAGGCTCTGTCATCCGACGCCTCGTCCCAGCTCAGGACGGTGAGCCTATCGGGCCTGGACGGGCTAAGCGCCTGACGGTCGCAGGCCTGGATCACCCCCCAGCCCCTTTCGTCTTGGAGGGAGAGCAGCTTTGCCTTGGCCGCCGTATAGGCCTCATAACTTCCGTGCCAGTCGATGTGGTCCGGCGCCAGGTTCGTAACGATGGCGGCGGCGGTCTTCAGCTCGTGGACCCAGTGCAGTTGAAAGCTGCTGAGTTCCAGCACCACGCAGTCGAATTTTTCCCCCGTGAAAAGCGACGCGGCCTCGCCGATGTTGCCGCCCACACCCACCTTCAGGCCCGCTTTTTTCAGGATATGCCCGATAAGGGCGGTGACGGTGCTCTTCCCGTTGCTGCCCGTCACCCCAACGATACGCCCCTGAATATGGGGCACAGCAAAGTCCAGCTCCCCTACCGCGGGTATGCCCCGACGCTCCGCCTCTCGGACGCAGGACGCGAAGGGAGGAATACCGGAACTCAGCAGCAGCGCGTCGGCCTCGAAAGCGCGCGGAGAATGTCCCCCCGCCTCCCAGCCGACGCCGATTTTTTCCAACCGCTTGGCGGCGTCGTAAGGCAATTCGGCCTTTTCCTCGGAGATGAAGACCCGCGCGCCCAGGCCGCGGGCCAAAAAGGCCAAGGCCATACCACTCACCCCGGCCCCGATCACCGTGAGCCTTTTACCGCTCCAGTTTTTGTCTTTTTTGTCTTCTGCCATGCTCCTCACCTGCCAAAAATCAGGACGCACAGCGCAGCCGTCAAAACCGCGCCCACGGCGTGGACTGCGAGGAAGCACCGCGTCACCTTCGTCTCATCCCAGCCCGCGCGCTGAAAATGGTGGTGCAGCGGGGCCATCTTGAAAATTTTTTTGCCGAACCCACGGATAGCGGCGATCTGAACAGCGGACGAAAGCAGCTCCAAACCGAAGATGAAGCCCGCCGGGATCAAGGCCAGCACCGCGCCGCCCTCCACGCACAGCATGACCAGTGCCCCTCCTAGAAAATGCGACCCCGTGTCACCCATGAAGATACGCGCCGGACGGGTGTTATAGAACAGAAAGGCCGCCACCATTCCCAGAAGCACGGCGAAGTCCATCACCAAAAAGGGTGAGATTTTCAAAACGCAGACCAACACTCCCAGGGAAATAAGGAAAGCCCCTCCCGCCAGTCCATCCAGCCCGTCCGTTACGTTGATGGCGTTCATCATGCCTACCGTTCCCAGAATGGTCAGCGGCACGGCGGCCCAGTTCGGCCAGGCGTCCTGCCAAGCGAAAAGCCCAAATTTCGCGTCCGCCGTCATCACCCAGACCGACGCCACGGCCGCCTGAACAGCCAGCTTGCCCAGACTGGAAAACCCCTCGCTGGACTTGCGGGTGACTTTGAGCCAATCGTCCCAGAAGCCAATGGCCCCGCAGGCGATGGGCAGGCTCCAGAAAAGGACGGCCCAGTTGACGGTCAGCAGCCACAGTTCGGCGATGATGGCAGCAAAAGCTGTCACAATAAAGGCCGCGCCCCCCATGGTGGGTGTAGCGGCCTTGATCTCCGCGTCGACGCCGACGCCGTAGCTTTTCTGCGCCTGACTCACCCGCAGGCGGCGCTGAACGGAAATCAAGATGCTTTGAAGTTCCAGTCCGCCCACAAGACTCAAAACCCCGGCAGCGGCCACTATGCCGGCGAAAGACAAAATAAAGAAAAATATGAGCCAGTTTGCCGCTCCCACTTCTGTGTATCCCATAACCGTCACCTCGCCGAGCGTATCCACTCATCGACGGTTTCCGCGTCGTTGCAGGGGATTTTTTTGCCCTGTATTATCAGAAATTTCTCCGGCCCCTTACCTGAAACCACCGCCACGTCCCCCGGCCCAACGGAGTCCAGGGCCGTCACGATCGCCTTTTTCCTGTCCAGGATGACCCGATAGGGAAGCGTTTGGCCAATTCCCTGTACAATGGCCTCCGCGATCTGGGCGGGGTCCTCGTCCCTGGGGTTGTCCATCGTGACCACCACCTCGTCGGCCATTCCCGCCGCCACCGCCCCCAGAGCCGGACGGTTGGAGGGATAGCGCCCCCCGCCGTGCCCAAAGATAGAGACCAGTCTGCCGGAGCAGAACTCTCGCGCCGCCGACAGCACGCTGCGGAGCGCTTCCGGTGTGTGGGCGAAGTCGATGATACAACAGGCCCCATTGGGCAGGGTATGCCTCTCCATGCGACCCGGTACCTGGGGCGTCCCCGCCGCTCCCTCCGCTATGATGGAATCGCCGAACTTTCCCCTCAAAAGGGCAACCGCTCCCAGAACGTTGGTGACGTTAAAACTCCCCGCCAGCGGGCTCTCTACGGGCAGGGGCGGCCAGCCATCCGCGGTTATAACGAAGGAACTCCCTTTCGGACCCAGGTGCGCCTCGGAAACGTCGGAAAGAGAGAAGGGCCTGGCGTCCAAAAACTCGGTCAGCAGGCGCGCTCCGTAGGGGTCGTCCCCGTTGACCGCCGCCGTGCGGTCCTCCTTGGAGTATTTTGAGAACAAAAGGCGCTTTGCTTGAAAGTAATTTTCCATGTCTTTATGGTAGTCTAAGTGTTCCGGGTTGAGATTCGTGAACAGTACCGCGTCGAAACGGCAGCCCAAGAGCCGCCCGATATGAAGTCCGTGAGAAGATGTCTCCATGACGCAGGCCTCGCACCCATTTTTCAGCATAGCCGCCAACTGCCTCTGAACGCGGCAGCTTTCGGGCGTAGTTCTCTCCGCATCGCGCTCATGGACGCCGTCGCTCTCCACCACCGTGCCCAGGAGCCCCGTCTTTAGCCCCGCCGCCTGCAGGATACTGCGCAGGATGTAGGTGGCGGTGGTCTTGCCGTTAGTGCCCGTCACCCCCACCATGAACAGCTTCGAGGCCGGTTCTCCGTACACCAGGGCAGCCAGCTCTCCCATGAGAGCCCGTGTGGAGGCGGTTCGGAACAAGGGGAGGTCCGTTTCCAACGGACGCTCGCAGACCAGGGCCGCGGCGCCAGCCGCCTCCGCCGCCGGTGCGTACCGGTGTCCGTCGTCCTCGCTGCCCTCAATACAACAAAAAACAGAACCGGGACAGACCTCCCGGCTGTCCGAGAAAACGCTGGAAACTTCCGGGTCCCTCCGCTCTCCCGCCGTGAACGTAAATGAAAAGCCCCTTTCCGCCAAAGTCCGGGCTAGGAAAGAGAGTTTCATAATATCGCCTCCGAGCCGAAAATTTTCAGTTCCGCCATGTCCTCGACGATTTTCTTCACCACGGGAGCCGCCACTTCCCCGCCGTAGTACTGTCCGGCCGAGGGTTCACCCAGGACGAACAACAAGAGGTACCGCGGGTTCTCGTAGGGCCAAAAACCCAGGAAGGACGACACGTAACGCCCCTCTACGTACTTTCCCTTCTCCGCGACCTGGGCCGTGCCCGTTTTGCCAGCGAGCCGGGTGACGGGAGTCTCCGCCCTCCAACCCGTGCCGACGGCCACGCTCTCCCGCATCACGGTCCGCAGCCATCGGCACGTGGCGGGAGTCAACACCTCGCGGGCGGCGTGCCTGCTGCCCCGATAGACGACCTCGCCCGCAGGGTCCACGGCCTCTCGTACCAGGTAGGGACTCAGGAGCTTCCCCCCGTTGACCACGGCCGTCATACCCATAGCAAGCTGCAAGGGTGTAACGGCGATTCCCTGCCCGATGGAGACGTTTGCCGGCATGACGCCCCGCCACTGACCCGGTGAGGCCAGGAGACCCTTTTCCGTCTTCCCCAGTTCGACGTCGCTGGCCTTACCGAAGCCCCAGGTGAGCAGGGTGCGATACATGTCGAGGGGGGTGGAGCGCACCCCTATCTGGGCCATGCCCACGTTTGAGGACTTCACAAGTATTTCCGCCGTGGAGAGCGTCCCCATCGCCCTCTTGTACGCCTCGGTGATGAAGCCGTCGGCGACCTTTAAACGGGCCGGGCAGTTGAACGTCTCGTTCGCGCGCACCAGGCCGCTTTCGAGGGCGATACCCATGAAGATCGGCTTGAAAGTGGAGCCGGGTTCGTAAGCCCTGCCCACCGTGTTGTTGACGATGCTTGAGGAGTCCAGCTCGTCTCGGTTGCTGGGGTTGAAGAAGGGCCAGCTCGCCATCGCCAGCAGGGCCCCGGTGTTGGGGTCCAGACACAGGGCGGCTCCCCACTTGGCCTTGTGCTGGACGGCGGCCTCGTTCAAGCGCTTTTCCAGAATATATTGAATCCTAATGTCGATGGTGAGCGTGACCGCGGCCAAACTCCCGTCCCGCTGCCCGTTCAGGGCCCGCCCTCGCGCGTGACGGCTGAGGATTCTGTAGCCTGGGGGTTCGTAAAGGGTGGAGTCCCAGGCCAGTTCCAGGCCGGAAAGCCCAGCGCCGTCCGCGTCGCAGAAGCCCAGCACGTGGGAAAGAAGCGCGCCGTGGGGGTATTCCCGTTTTTTCTCTTTTTCCTCGTAGAGGCCCTTGAGCTTCAGGGTCAGGATTTTCTGGGCCAGGTCGGGCGATACCTTGCGCGCAACCCTCACGTAGCGCCCTTTGAGGACGTGTGATATTTGCTCGACGACGGCGTCGGGTACCAGTCCCCGGAGCGCGGGCGCGTCCGAGGGCGACCAATGCATAGGGTCAATGAAAAAACTGGAGGTAGTTACCGAATGGGCCAGATCATTCCCCAAGCTGTCTCGGATAACGCCCCGGCTGCTGCCCACAGACGCACGGCCCCAGTACTGACTCCGGGACCGGGACAAGACGAGAGGATCGGGAAAACAGTGGTACTCGACCAGTTTCCAGATTACGATGCCGAAAAGGACAGCGAAAAAAATCCAGGGGCTTATGGTGTAGCGCTTTGGGGTTATCGCCGGCGCCAATTTTCCTCGTGCGGAGGGCATGTCAGTTCACGGATGACACGGAAAAATCGAAAAATGAGGGTAAACTCGAATGCTGACTCCTCGAAGATGGAACCAAAGGAGGCGGCATGGTAGCCGGAACGTAAATTATCTTCGGTTTGGTGATGACCATTCCCCATTGGTCTTTGCAGTTATCGTAAATTTTGGCCGGCGAGGTCAGACTCGAAAAAAGCGTTTTGAGCTTCTGCTCCTCGTCGGAGTAAAGCTTAATGTTCTTCTCGATCTGGTTCAAAAGCTGCTCCAGCCGGGCTGCCTCCAATCGGGAGGCTGTCAGTCCCGCGAACAACGCGAACAGCACCGCGGCCGCCGCCAAGGTCAGCGGAAGTCTCGACCGCTCCTTTCGCCGTTTAGCCCTCATCTTCCTCTACCTCCTCGTTTGTTTCAACTCACATATATCTGAGAACTGGAAGGCCCTGAGTTTCGCACTGCGGGCCTTGAAGTTGGCCTCAATTTCCTCCGCGCTGGGCAGGACGGGGCGCTTGGCAAGGGCTTTTCCCCTTTTTTCCTCCCTTTCCCAGGTCCGGAAGGTATGTTTGACAACGCGGTCCTCCAGCGAGTGGTAGGAAACAACAACAACAACCGCCCCTGGCGACACCAGCCCAGCAGCCGCTAGGAGCCCCGCCTCCAGCTCTCCCAGTTCGTCGTTAACGCGGATTCGAAGTGCTTGAAACACGCGCCTTGCCGGGTGTCCACCCATCTTTCTCTGTACCGGGGCGGGAAGAATTTCCCGTATCAGCCCAACCAGCTCTCCCGTGGTTTTCAGCGGACCCTTCCGCCTTCGGTGCTCTGCTATTCCCGCCGCAATACGGCGCGAATGGCGCTCCTCGCCGTAGAGCCAGAAAATTTCCGTCAGTTCCTCCGCGGAAAGACTTTCCAGCAGGTTCGCCGCGGTTATCCCCGCCCCGCTAGAATCCATCCTCATGTCCAGAGGGCCGTCGTTTTGAAACGAGAAACCTCGCTCCCCGTCCGCGAGCTGCATGTTGGAGACTCCTAGGTCAAACACGAAAGCGTCCAAGGGCGCGTACTCCGCCAAAACCTCTTCCATCGCGCCGAAGTTCGCTCGAAACGCCCTGAAGCGCGGCCCATGTCCCGTTAAGCGAGCCTCCGCGATTTCCACCGCCGCGGGGTCCCTGTCCAAAGCATACACCTGGACCTGTGGGAATGTCCGCAGAATTTTTTCGGAATACCCCCCCAACCCCAGGGTGCAGTCAACGATTTTGCCGTTTCCGGGGACGCCGGCCGCCTCCAGGAAAGAAACCGCCTGGTCCGCTAGAACCGGCACGTGCTCCGGATTCACCAGCATGGAACGTCTCGCGCCCTATGATTGCCGCACTCAAAAGCCATCCGCTTACCTCCTGATTTAATTATATCGTGATAACACTTTTCCCTACAATAGCATTCGTGATCAATCACTCAACATACGCAGCCAGAAATAGCGAATAAACACCGCAATGGAGCAGGAAGCACTGATTAATGGGGTCGGGGCCTGAGGCCCCTTGGGCCGAGACCCCTAAGCGGGGTGTGGGGCAGGGCCCCGCAAGGGGGGGCAGCGCCTCCCTGATAAGGGTATAATTTTCATGTATTTGCTCTGTACAACAAATTGGGGGAGGCCTATTCATATGAACGGTTATGAAAAATCTCGGATATTAATGGAAATAAAGGCGCGCATTGCTGAAACGATGCCGCTTAACCCTATTCTGAACGGATGGAATTCGTATTCGCAATGCGATGAGGATGGCATCATCAGGGAATGCCTGACGCGAATTCGAAACAGCGGCTGCGAAATGTCCCAAACTTTCCTTGAATTGGGTTGCGGAAACGGTCTCGAAAACAATACCGCACAACTTCTCATAGATAATTTTACGGGTTGTTGGGTTGATGGCAGCCGAGAAAACATTAAATTTATCGAAGAAAACCTGGGGGGGGGGGGTATCTTCCCTTCCCTTTTGGTACAAGAATCGTTTTTAACCTTAGACAATATCGAGGAAATTATCAAAAACTGCACTAATTTTCTGGGGACAGAAGAAACAGATTTCCTATCTCTCGATATAGACGGAAACGATCTTGCTTTGCTGCCAAAGATTCTGTCGTATGTTACTCCCAAGCTCCTCTGCGTGGAATACAACGCAAAGTTTCCTCCGTCAACTGTGGTTGAAATGACATATTTAGAATCTCACGCCTGGAGTGGAGACGATTATTTCGGCGCGTCGCTGCAGGCGTACGTAAATTGTTTGAATGATTATCAGCTTGTATGCTGCAATATGAGCGGGTGCAACGCTTTCTTTGCGCATAAAAATTACGCGGGCGTGTTTGCCGGCTACAACGTGCGCGATCTTTATCAGCCGGCGCGTTACTGGCTGGCTGCTGGCGCGGAGGGACACCCGTCCAGTTTGAAATGGATTCGGCAGGCTGTGAATAAAAATCG
>JAITGX010000030.1 GCA_031280275.1 Synergistaceae bacterium | reverse complement strand
AGTATAGATTCGCCGGTTTCGTCTTTCTTTGTCCATATCCCATAATAATAGTTTACGAGTTTCCAATTTGGGAAATCGTGGGGCAAATTACGCCATGAACAAGCATTTTTTAACAAATAAAGTATGGCACAGAATACGTCGATCCGCTTCCCGCGGACGCGTCTTCTTTTTCAGGAATTCCAAATCTCGTGCGATTGGGTTAAACTGCTCTCTGCTTACATCGCTGTCGTATGCCTTACGCATTTATTTCCTCTCCCGTCTGTTCAAATCTTTGCCTTTAGTATATCTCACTGTAAGAGATGTTAGACACGCTCTAAGAACCCCTTTAATCAGTGCTTCTTCAGCAAAAATCTTGACATGTCCTGAATATATTTTATAATTAAAAAATATACTATTTTAGAAGTGTACCAGAGAGGTGTTCAACCCGAAGTTGAAATAAACTAAATAGGATTGACGATCACGATCATGGAAGAATTTCTCAAAGCAAAACTGCTTTTAAACGCCTGCAAAGCACCGCTTTCCGCCTGGGAAACCCTGAAGGGACGCGGCGCTCCAGAGGCTTTGTGGACGGAGGGTGAAACCTTATGGCGGAAGCTGGGCATCCGCCCCTCGTCCTGCACGAGGCTTAGGGAACTCCTGACTCAGCGCGATTGGCCCGAACGCGAGATGTACCGGGTGGAATCCTTTGGTGCGCGCTTCCTTACGGCGGACGATGAGGAGTACCCTGTTCGTTTGAAGGACCTGCCTTCGCCCCCTATCGGGCTTTACGTTAAGGGACAGCTTAACGAATCAAAGTCTTACCTGGCGATTGTGGGAACGCGGCGGTGCAGCCGCTATGGGCAGACCGTAGCCGAGGCGGTGGGCCGCGCGGCCGCTCGTGCCGGCCATCAGGTGGTTAGCGGCGGCGCGAAAGGCATTGACGGGTCAGGGCACCGTGGCTGTCTGGCGGAGGGGGGAACGACGGTGGCTATTTTGGGCACGGGGGTGGACCGCGTGTATCCCGCTGAACACCGTCCCCTCTTTCATCAGATCGTGGAAAAGGGGGCTCTGGTGTCGGAGTATCCCATGGAAACGGGCGGAGACCCGTGGCGTTTCCCTGAGCGCAACCGGATTGTCGTGGGGTTGTGCGCTCGTCTGGTTATTGTGGAATCCAGGGAGGATGGCGGGGCGATGATCACCGCTCGGCTGGCGCTGGACATCGGGCGCGAGATATGGTGTGTGCCGGGTCGTATCACGGAGGACGTCGCCAAAGGAACCAACTCCCTGATTCGAGATGGAGCCAACCCCCTAATCGACGTGGAGGACTTCATCGGGAAAATATCGGGTCGTTACGGGCAGCTCCTGCTGAATTTCCAGAAGGATACCCCGCCACTCCCTCCCCTTTCTGCGGAAGAGAAACTTATTTTGGAACTCCTGCACCGCAAAGGAGACCGGACGCTGGACGACCTGATGGCGGAGAGCGGGCTGGGACTCGTCCCGATACAGACCTGCCTCGTGTCGCTCTGCGCCTCGGGCCTCGTTTACGAGTCCGGTCCCGGCCGCTACAAAGGACAAGCCCCTTAAGCCAATCCGTCAGTCCTTGTAAGGAAACGCTGATCAAACCCCTTGTGGGGCTCCGCCCCACGCCCCGGGGTCTTGGACTCCGATGGGCTTCAGGCCCATTAATCAGTGCTCCGTAAGTTTACGACCCCTCCCGTATATAATACTGAGAAGGGCCGTTTTTTTGCCCAGTTTCGCGATTTGGAGGTGTGGTGTTTTTGGAGAAGATCGCAGTATTAATCAAACAGGTTCCAGCAACGGAAAGCGTGAAGATCGACCCGAAAACGGGCGTTATGATGCGCGAGGGCTTGGCCGTGGAGGTCAATCCTTTGGACCTGCACGCCATTGAGGAAGCGGTGCGGCTTAAAGAAGACCTGGGCGCTCACGTGACCGCCGTCACCATGGGGCCCCCTGCCGCGGAGAAAGCCGCTCGTTTCGCCATTGCTATGGGCTGCGACGAGGGCGTCGTGGTCTCGGACAGGGCCTTCGCCGGCTCCGATACCCTGGCGACCTCCACCGTCCTGGCCGAGACCTTGCGCAAATTGGGACCCTTTGGCTTGATCTTGGCGGGCGAACGCGCCACGGATGGCGAAACGGGGCAGGTAGGCCCCGCGGTGGCCGCGCTTCTTGGTTTTTCCGTTCTGACCTACGTCAGCAAGCTAGAACCTCGTGAAGGACAGGTCGCCTTCGAGCGAGCCGTGGAGGGCGGTCATGAACGCCTTCTGGCTCCGCTGCCCGCTCTGGCCGTGGTGGTCAAGGAGATCAACGTTCCCCGCCTCTGCACCTTGGCCGGCAAGCTAAGAGGCAAAAGAGCGGAAATCCGTTTTCTCTCCGCCGCCGACCTGGACCTTCCCGCCGGGCGCTTAGGCCTTACGGGGTCGCCGACGAAGGTCGTCCGGGTGGATTACCCCCAAGTGGTGCGCAAGGGGCGGAAGGTATCCGCTGCCGAGAACTTCGACGGCGCGATGGCGGAACTGGGACAGTTCCTGAAGAATCTAGGATTGGAGGGAATCTAAGTGGAGGCAAACGTCAAAGGCGAGGTCTGGACCCTGGCGGAGCTGCGGGACGGGAAGCTCCATCCCGTCTCCTTCGAGCTGCTGGCCTGGGGGCGGGACGTCGCGGACGCCTTGGGCGTTCCCCTAGCCAGCGTGGTGTTGGGGGACCTCCCCCCGGACCCTGAGCCGCTTTTCCAGCAGGGCGCTGACAAGGTCTATCTGGCGGGTGACGCGGCGCTGAAACACTTCCTGACCGACGCCTGGGTGGGTGTGCTGGACGGCATGGTGCGGGAATACGCGCCGCAAATCTTCATTGCTTCGGCGACGACTCAGGGCAGAAGCACCATGTCCATGCTGTACGCCAAGCTTGGAACCGGACTGACGGCGGACTGCACGGGGCTCTCCGTAAAGGAAGGGGCCCTGCTTCAGACGCGGCCTGCCATCGGGGGCAACGTCATGGCGGACATCATGACCCCCGAACACCGTCCCCAAATGTGCACCGTGCGCCCAAAATCGAAAAGGCCCCTGTCTCCCGACCCCTCTCGCAGGGGTGAAGTGGTGCGGTACGCGCCGAAAAGGGACGCCTTGACGTCGGTGCTGACGTTTCTGGGCTTCAACGCGGAATCGCGGGTCGGACTTCCCATTCAGGACGCGGAGGTGGTGATCTCCGGGGGAAAGGGAATGAAGGGTGTGAAAAACTTCGCGCTGCTGGAAGAATTGGCTCGGCTTTTAGGCGGCTCGGTGGGGGCGTCGCGAAGCGCCGTGGATCTGGGCTGGGCGCCTCATTCATCCCAGGTGGGGTTAAGCGGTAAATCGGTGACGCCAAGACTTTACATCGCCTGCGGTATATCGGGGGCGGTGCAGCACCTGGCGGGCATGAGCGGCGCGGAGACCGTTGCCGCCATCAACACGGACCCGGAGGCCCCGATTTTCGGAACGGCGGATTTCGGCGTGGTCGGCAGCGTTTTGGATATCCTGCCTAGACTGATCGCTGACTTGAAGAAGGGGGAGGTGAAGCGATGAAAGAGTACAGCAAGGTTACACCTGAGATCGTCGCCGAACTCAGAGCGGCAATAGGGGAAAGAAACGTGGTTTACGAGGACCGGGAGGCCCTGGAGAACTACGCCTACGACACGGCGGGACGTATCTTCGCCCACGGCCCGGAGGCGGTGGTTAAACCGGAGAGGACGGAACACGTGAGCGCCGTCATGCGCGTGGCGAGCAAGTACCGGATCCCTGTCACGCCCCGGGCTGCGGGGAGTGGTATCGCTGGGGCCGCGATACCCGTATGCGGCGGCATCGTCCTCTCCATAGAAAAAATGAACCGGATTCTGGAAATCGACCCAGTGAACCGCGTGGCAGTGGTGGAGCCGGGCGTCGTCACCAACGACCTCTGCAAGGCCGTCCAGGAAAGGGGT
>JAITGX010000068.1 GCA_031280275.1 Synergistaceae bacterium | reverse complement strand
GCTTGTGTCAGCCGCCGCGTGAAGCTCTGGCGCGGCGCGTTTCAGCAGGGGGTAGAAAAACCGCTCCACCAGGTCTTTCCAGAAGCCATCGTAATCGAAGGATTCTCTCTTTTCATGAGTATTTCTCTTGTCAGTGTTCGTCCTTAGCACTTCTTTCGCATAGTTCATGGCGCCATTATAGCGCGCTCCTTTCAACAAATCATTATTACGCATATTTTTTATATATGTTTTTATAATCATATTTCTATATGTGTCATATCCACATTTAGTCGTCTTTTCCGCCGGCATTTAAAGCTGAAACTTGCCTTGATTCTCCATGACTATTTTCTGAGCATACATCCGGCCGCGTTCGAGGCAAAATTTGCATTTTGCCGTTTGGGGCTCTGGAGTGCACTTTCTTTGGTCATGTATCACAATCCGCTCGAAACAGCGGTTGCTCTCCCGCTGAAGTTTAATGTGAATGGAAAGTGCATCCTCGGGCTGATTTTTTGCCGTTTCTTGAGCCTCGAGCCGGTCAAAAACGAAACGAACGGCGGTCACCTTCTGCCTGCCTTCCCTTATTGGCTCCCAGTCAAATTCAAGCGGCTTTTTCTCTGTTGATTTGAGGGCGACAGCGCTTATCTCACGGTGCGCCACGTCTAAAACCCTAATACGAAAGTTCCTAAAATCCGCTTTAAACGACTGTGGGACATCAAGCGCATGGTGCAGTTCCGCCAATGAAATTGTCACCTCTGGCAGCCCCCGCCAGGAACAGAGAAAGCGGTACAGTTTTTGGCTGTAAGTACTTGATAATGCCTGAAAATCCGGTAGTGAACGTATAGAAAATTGCTGCCGAAGTTCGAGGTAGTGTGGTTTTAGTTTTGGATTCAGGCACCCCGTGATCACGCCGTCGTCGTTGATTTCAAGCCGCGCGAAGATTGGGAACACTGAAATCCCGCGATGGCCGTTTGGTATCTCGAAAGTCTTGCGTGCCAAATCTCGGATCGCACGTTTAGCTTCAGTGAATTGAAGCGTTGAAAGTTTTTTTGTCTCATACAGTGTTCTCAAATCAAGTTTGTGTTCCTGAAATTCCGTATCATCGATAGTGTTCCGCGCGGCTATGGCGGATATAATCCGCTCATCCCAAACGGTTGATGAGGACGGAGATATACGGGCTCTCGCAATATTGTTTGATTCTTTCACAGTTTGATTTCTCTTTCTAAACAAAAAAGACACCTCCAATTTAATTTTTGAAGAAACTGATAATTAGAAAATTAATGTGGATAACATGTGAATAACTTTATCATATCTCAGATAAATTTTCAATAAGTCTGAGGCCTTTTGCGTCAAATCCGTCTGAGGTTTACGTCAAATCCGTCCCAGGTTTGCGTCAAATCCGTCTGAGGTTTGCGTCAAATCCGTCTGAGGTTTGTGTTCTACTTTCAGTCATATCAACGGTTTTCGCCGGGGTAAAAAGAAAAAAGAAAAAATATAAAAAGGAAGAAAAAAAAGAGAAAAAAAAGACAGAAAAAACAAAAAACTTTCCGGAGCCTCCTAGAGGTTCTTAAAAAAATCAAAAAAAAATTAAAAAAAAAACTCCTAGAAAGGGGGAATTTTTAGAAGCAATGAATTATAATATTTTAATCGTTTTTAATGAAACTATTAAAAACAAAAAAATTCCTTTTCAAAACAAAAAAGGCGTCTTGAATTTAGTTTGAAAAAACTGATTACTAGAAAATTAATATAGATAACTTTGTTATAAAAAGCCCATATCTGCGGCGCAAAGTGAACAGAAAGGAGTGTTCTGATTGACGCGAGACGAGGCCCGCGAGTATGCACGGGGACAGATGGAGGACTATCTGAGAGATAAAGGAATCAATATCAACAGGCCGTTCCGCTGCCTGAACCCTGACCACAACGACGAGAACCCAAGCATGAGTTACGACCGGAAGCGGTGGAAGGTTCATTGTTTTTCCTGTGGTGCAGACTGGGATATATTCGATTTGGTCGGCGCTGAATATAACATTCGAGACGGTAAAGATAAATTCAGCAAGACGTATGAACTCCTCGGCGTCAGAATTGACGGGGATTCCGCTTTGCCCGGTTCTCCTTCTCTTTTACCACAAATTACCACAAGTTACCACAAATTACCACAAATTACCACAAATTACCACAAATTACCACAAGTTACCACAAATTACCACAAGTTACCACAAATTACCACAAATTACCACAAGTTACCACAAAGGATGACATTAATGGATATTTCAAAAACTATGGAAATAGTAACTGATTTAATTAAAAATTCACCAGTAAATATTAGTTATGCAACTATTGCAAAAATAGTATATGAGAATATTAAGCAATTCAGAAATAATGGTTATAGTTATGACATCATCTGCAAAGCTTTTGTAGAAAGCGGCTTGCTTGCTAAAGGCGCAAAGCCCAAAAGTCTCTGTATGGCCTTTTTGCGTGAAACAAACTACAGACTTAGAGCGGGTACAAATACGACAAAAGAAGTGCTGCAAGCCGAAGGAGGCGATGTTAAAACAGAACAGGAAAAATTCATTGATTCAGTGAAATTTGATTCAGCTAAAAAGGTAAATAATCAAAAGAAAGCAAAATCAGAAGAAGCACAAAACAAAGGAAGTGAGACTGACAAAACAACGCAAGAAACGGAAAAAGAATGGGAAGAGCGGGTACGAAGAGAGACGGGTCAAGTGATGGATATGGGATTGGGCAGAAAAGTTATTCTGCATACAGATGGTAGTTTTGAGTATTAGAGAAAGGAGAATGTCAGCAATGGCGATTACTCGGACATTCTGTACCGACAGCGCCTCAAGTTCACAGCATTGGTTTTCATTTCCCAAATTTTGAAGTAAGAAGGAGCGGTAATTCATGAAGGACACAATTATCTACGTTGGCGGCGGTAAGGGTGGAGTAGGTAAGAGCATGGTCTCTATTGTTCTTGTTCAGTACCTGCTTGATAAGTATGGGAAGTCTAAAACTGTCCATCTTATTGAGACTGACGAATCAAACCCTGACGTGGGGCGCATATACAAAGAGAAAATCCCTGTGAGTAACGCTCTGCTTGATGAAAATGAGAAAGGCTGGATACTGACCGCTAATATCATAGAACAGAGCCGAGATACCTTGTTTGTCATCAACAGTGCCGCGAGAAGCAATATGGGGATACGGAAGCATGGACATAACTTCGTCACGATATTTGAGAGCGGGAAAGTACCGTACAACCTGCTCACGCTGTGGCCAATGAACCGCCAGCGAGACTCCGTTACGCTGCTTGAGGAGTACCTTGAACGTGTTTCGTTCGGTTCGGTTTATCCCATTCGGAACCAATATTTTGGTGAGTCAAGTGATTTCACTCTATACACCAAACTTTACAAAGATTCAAAATACCTCAAAAACCGCGTTACCAAAGTTTTGGATTTCCCGGCGCTCGCGGACCTGATCGCGGATGAGTTCTATACGGGCGGCAAGACACTCCCTGAGACGGTCGATAAATTGGGGGCCTTTATGGCTCAGAGCTTCCTTTCTTGGCAGCACCAAGCGTATCAAGTGTTCGAGGACATTCTTGAATTCAACGAGGAATGAGAGAAACCAAAGGGAATATTGATTCATGAGTGTCACAATTAATAACGCCGCCTCCATATAAGGAAGCGGCGCCCCGCATAACAAGGCGGTTATAACCGCCGGGGATAGTATAGCACGAGAAGGAGAGGGTAGGGATGAGCCTTAGCGCAAAAATTTCGGAGCTCGCGAACGTGCTGCTGCGGCGCCGTTTAACAAGCGAAGAGCAATACGAAATATACCAGATCGCTGATGTGTTGGGAATGCGGGACGTGCATAGTTTTTTGTACCTTTTGCTGATCTTTAAACTGCACGAAGACGTGATGGACAAAAAATTTAAAGGGTTTGACAAGGTGTTTAATGATATGGCACGGCAGTTCAGCCTCCATGAAAACGCGATGGAGGAAAAATTCAGGGAACTGTCTGAGATTGAGGAACGAATCAACGAGACACTCAACAAGACACTTGAACGTGCGGTCAATAAAGTGCTCGAAGAGGGAACGCAGCGGATCGGCGCGGACATGGGCGACGCTATAATCGTCCGCGCGGAGGAACTCCTCACATCCGTGGCCAAATATCATTCTCTCAGGGCTCAAACCGTCCTTGTCTGCTTTATTTGTATTGTCTCCGTCCTGGCCTATTCACTTGGGTCGGGAGACATCCTCCAATATATACCCAGCGGCGTCGGCGGTGTCGGCGGTATCCTGGAGGCCTTCCTCTTTCTCCCCGGCGGATGGAGTGTTTTTTTCTGCGGAGTAACGTACACCTTCCTTTGGGTTAGTGATCATCAAAAGCATATCAAGAAAACACTATTCCACAAAATCCTTCTGGTCTTACAAGTCGTGGGTCTCCTGGTTCTTGCCCTGAGACTCTTGTAACTCCAAGAGGGATTTAGGTGTAAAATGGCGCCTATACCGAAAACTCAGTCAAGAAGAACATCGCACTCAACAAGGGAGAAAACGCTTTGCTCTATGAAACAGAGGAACAGTTAAAGCGAATCGCAGCCAAACTTAAGCGGGAACTCGGCTCCGTCATTGTGGCCGCGCTGGAGAACCCGGAAACGCTTGAGGTTTGCGTCAACTCTGATGGGCACATCTGGGTCGAGGAAAAGACCAAACGCCTCTATGACACGGGGAAATGGATAGCGCCGGAAAACCTGCTGGCCGCGCTTGGTACTATCGCCGCGAGAAGCGGTATCGAATTGAACGAATCCACACCCATTTTGGAGAGCCGCCTGCCCTTGGACGGCTCCCGCGTGGAGGGGGCGATTCCCCCGGTAACCCCAGACGGGCCGTCGATAGCGATACGCAAGCACGCCTCCGCCATATGGCCGCTGCGGCGCTATGTTGAAGAGAAGCGAATCAGCGCCGAGGCCGCGGACTACCTTCGGGACGCCATACGCGGAGCGAAAAATATTCTGGTCGCGGGCGGAACCTCCAGCGGAAAGACCACGTTCATTAACGCGCTCATTCAGGAGCTGCTGACAATAGCGCCTCGAGACCGGCTGCTTGTTATTGAAGATGAATTGGAACTCCAGTGCGCGACGGACAACAAGGAGCGCTTCGTCACATCAAAGAACGTGTCGATGCGGACGCTGATCAAAACAGCCATGAGATACAGACCGGACAGGATCATCATTGGCGAGGTTCGTGACGGCGCGGCGCTGGATTTGCTGAAATCCTGGAACACGGGTCACCCGGGCGGGTTTGCCACAATACACTCTAACGACGCCCTATCCGCTCTTACTCGTCTGGAACAGCTCATTCTAGAGGCGGCTCAAAGCCCTATGTCCTCTCTTATCGCGGAAGCGGTCAACATCGTTGTCTACATGAGGGAATTCGGGCGGGTGGGCAGGCAGGTAACGGAGATAATCTGGGTAACTGGGTACAAAGGAGGTGAGTATCAATACAGACAGATTTATGAGAGCGGCGCGCGGGATAGTGGAAAAGAGTAATGTTTTTTAAGGAAGAAATGACGGTGAAAAAGAGAAGTTTTGTTGCTTTGCTTGTTCTTTTGGCAGTGTTTGCGTTTTGCCTAATTGGAGAGGCGAGTGAAACAGCTACTGAGAATATCCCTTGGGAGACTCCCCTGAAAACCATTTCGACCTCACTTTCTGGTCCTGTGGCGTTCAGCCTGGGTATATTCATGATCGTGTGCGGTTTTTGCGCGGTCGCGTTTGTCGGCTCGGAACTTGGCGGCTGGATACGCTGGGTCGCTCTCGCGGCAATCGCGGCTGGAACGTTGGGGGCCGCCCCCACATTTTTAAGCCTATTTGGTATCAACGCGGCCATGATCATCTGAAACTCTATACCACGCGAGAGTGACCTGACATGAGGGAAGAACGAGCGTTACGAATTATTTTGATACATCGAAGTCTGACGCGCCCGCAGCTCATGATGGGCTGTGAGCGGACGCTGTTCCTCATGCTCTGTATGGTCGTCACCCTTCTCGCGGGGCCTGGAGGGATCATGGTGGGGAACCTCGTCAACATCATCGCGGCGGGCGCGCTATTTTTCGGTGGGCGTGCCCTGCTTGCCCACATGGCAAAAACGGATCCTCAAATGAGTGATATATTTCGCAGAAGCGCTCAATATGGCCGTGAATATTTGGCATCGGGCACAGTGGGCTGTAAAGTCGTTCTCAAACCGAGGCGTTGGTAATGAGTGTGAAATCCACCACGAAAACGAAACAGGAGCTTGGCTTCTCGGACTTCTTACTCTACCAAACCCTTGTTTCTGAGGAGATTATCGAGTTAAAGAATGGCTCGCTCCTAGCAGGCTACTGGTACATAGGACCGGATTTGGAAAGCGCCACGACGGAGGAAATTGAGGCGCTTTCCGCGTACATCAGCAGGGCGCTCATGTACCTGGGGCGCGGCTGGATGCTGCATGTTGAGATGATCCGCAAGTCTGCCGAGGGATACCCGACCGGCGCTTTTCGTGAACCTACTAACCGCATTATTGACGTTGAACGTCACTACTTTCACAAGCAGGAAGGCCGTCATTTCGAGACGAAGATAGCGCTGTTTTTCACATACTTGCCGCCTATATTGGAGCGGTCAGGAATGCTGAAAAAGGCGGTGCACTTCGTGTTAGGGGAGTCGGAGGCAGAGTACCGCGACGGGAGCGTCAGGAACCTGAAGTATTTCGAGGGCAAACTGGAGGAGCTGGAAACGGCGCTCACGGCAAGCCGTCAAGTCAAACTTGAAAGGATGGGGTGCGTGCCCGTGAAGCTTGAGGGCGGAGACGAAACCGTGATGAGCGTGGAACTGCTGCGGGCGCTCAACTACGTCATTAACGGCAGGTGGCATCCCGTGCGCCTGCCGAACCCGGCCCCAACCTACCTCGACACCCTGCTGGCCCGTGACATGCTGGTCGGGACTCCCCTGGTGTACGACGACAATCATGTGCTGGCCGTCTCCGTCATGGGATACCCTCAAGGCAGCTATCCCGGTATTCTGCACTCCCTGTCCCTGCTGCCCTTCGAGGTCCGCGTCTCACACCGGTTCATCTTCACAGATTATTTGGACGCCTCCGGCCGCCTCTCCTCGCTCCGCCGCCGATGGGCGCAGAAGACCCATAGCTTTATATCATTGATCCTCAACCGGACGGACGCGCCGGTCAACCGGGATGCCGTACACATGGTAGACGACGTTGACGAGGCGGCGCAGTCGCTGGACAGCGGCGACGTGTGCTACGGGCATCACACCTGCGTCGTCCTCGTCCGGGACCAGAACGTGGAGGAACTCGAAGGGAAGGCCCGTGAGGCTGTGAAGGCGTTCGAGTTTCGGGGGTTCCTGGCGCGAGTGGAGAAGCGCAACGGGTTGGAGGCGTTCATTGGCTCACTGCCGGGACACGGGTACGAGAACGTGCGCCGACCCATGATCTCAAGCCTCAACTTTGCGGACATCATCCCGATGACGACGGACTGGACGGGCGAGGAGTACTGCCCGTCAGGCCACTTCCCTCCGAAAAGCCCAGCGCTGCTGCAGGCCGCTTCTATCGGGAGTACGCCGTTCCGTCTTAACCTCCACGACGGCGACGTAGGACATACCCTAATCCTAGGGCCTACGGGCAGCGGCAAGTCCACGCTGCTGGCCATGCTCGCCTCGCAGTTCGAGCGGTACGAGGGGGCAAGAATTTTTGTTTTCGATAAAGGGTACAGCATGTTCCCGCTTGTGTCCTCTTGCCTGCACGCGGCGCACTACGACATCGGCGCGGAGGATTCGGCGTTGAGATTTTGTCCGCTCGCGGCCATAGACACACCGACTGAGAAGCTCGACGCGCAGGAATGGCTTGAGGCGGCTATCGTGCTGTCGAAAGGCAGTCCGCCGACACCGGACGAACGGGCTCTGATACATGAGGCCCTTGAGACAATGGCCAGTACGACCACGGACGCATCGATGAGAACGCTGACCAACTTCACTCACACGGTCCAAAGCCTGGACTTACGGAAGTACCTGGACTACTACACTGGAAACAACCCCGGCGGACTGCTGCTGGATGGTGAGTCCAACGACATCCAATATAGGAATTTTACGGTGTTTGAGCTGGATCACGTGTTTCAAATGGACGTAAAGCTCGTCATGCCGATATTTCTTTTCCTGTTCAGAGAGGTTGAGAAGCGGCTGGATGCTGCCGCAGAGGGTAAGCACAACCCGCCGTCGATTATCATTATCGATGAGGCATGGCTGGCGCTGTCCCACGAGATGTTCCAGCAAAAGATCAAAGAGTGGCTGCTGGTACTGAGAAAGAAGAACTGTGCGGTTGTGCTGGCGACGCAGAACCTATCGGACATCATCAACTCTCCGATACGGCAGACCATTCTTGAATCCTGCTTTACGCGGATACTTCTGCCGAACCCCAGCGCTATGAACGACGACTTAAAGGATTTGTATACCGGATACTTGGGCCTGAACCGCCAGCAGGTGAAGCTTATTGCCACAGCCGTCATGAAGCGGCATTACTACTACGCGGCGCCCAACTCCAGGAACTACAGGCTCTTCGACTTGGGCCTAGCTTCCGTTGCGCTGTCATTTGTGGGGGCGTCCGGCAAGGACGACCTGAAGAAGATAAGAGAGCTTCAAAAAACGCACGGCGCGGAATGGCCCGCCTATTGGCTCCGCTTACGGGGCCTCGGTGACTGGAGCGACCTCTGGCTGGAGCGATTCAAGCAATATCACGAAGAAAGGATATGAGAAGAATGAAAGCGTTTGGAATTCCGATTGTCTTATCGGCGTTTTATTTCATTTCCAGCCCGGTTTTCGCGGGAGGAGGCGTCATCGGCGGGTCAACGGAGATAACGCAGCTCATGAATAACGCTGAACTTGTGCAGCAGGTCTCGCAGCTCAGTCAGCAGATCAATAACCAGATAACTATGATAAACGACCTGAGGCATAACACCTTGCTCATCCCAGACCAGCTTTTCAGGGATCCAAGGGGGATTTACTCAGACTTAAAGGGGGTGATGAGCAGAACGCAGGGGCTATCCTATAATGCGGCTAATATAAGCGAGGAACTGAAACGCCGCCTCAAGAGCTACGGCGACATGGGGACGCTTTCGAGCGCGTCGGATTTTTCCGCTGAATACCAGAAAATTGCAACTACTCGAATGGAAACGGTCCGCTCCACGATGGAGGCAATAGGCGTCTCGTTCGAGGCGCTGGAAAACGACGCCTCGGCTCTTAAGGAACTCCAGAACAAGGCGAAAACAGCGGAGGGCCGGAACCAACTGGCGCAGGCAGCCAATCAAATTCTTGGTTTTCTCGCGGAAGAATCCATGAGACTCCGTCAGACACAAATGATGCAGGTACAGATGATAGGAGCGGTCTATGAGGCCCAACGCGCTCAGGAAGACCTCAGCAAGAAGAATATAGAAAGGTTTTTTAAGCGCGGGACTAGCGGCGGCCTCAACATCTCAAACGAAAGTTTTGTCGATAGGTTGGGAGACCCAGAAAATTAGGAGCTGATCGGTGTGAAAAATCTTCGTTATATTATAACTATAATTCTAGTTATTTTGGTTTCGAGTCTGGTTTATGTTACGTTCTCAATGTACAACGACAAACGCGCCCAGGAAGAACTAAGCAAGAAGAACATAGAAAGGTTTTTCAAGCGCGGGACTAGCGGCGGTCTCAACATTTCAAATGAAAGTTTTGTCGATAGGTTAGGGGACCCAAAGGATTAGGAAGGCTTCGGAGGCACTGATTAATGAGGTTCTTAGGGGCCTGAGGCCCCTCGGGGTCCGAGACCTCTCGGGGTCCGAGACCTCTCGGGGTCCGAGACCTCTAAGCGGGGCGTGGGGCAGAGCCCCACAAGGGGTTAATCAGCGTTTCCCTAAAGGAGCTGGTCAGCGTGAAAGATTCCCGTCGTTTAGCGTTTTCTGTTTATCTTGGAGCGATTTTGTTCTTTTACTTCTTATTGGCTTCGCGCGCCGACGCAAGCCTCATTGTCAACGCCGCTATGTCGGAATTGCATGGCTCAATTATGGACGCACTGGGGCCATGGATTCAAAAAGCTGGGGAGATAGCTCTGCAGTTACTGGCGGTGACAGCAGTCATAGGGTTCTCTATAGGCTTGAAAGACCTTGTGCTTGCTGGAAATCTCACGATGGACAGCATAACGGCGCTCTTGGTTCGCTACGCCTTCATTGCCGGCCTGCTGAGCTGGCTGCTCAGTCAACCCTTGCGGCTGAACCTGATAGCGCGTTCAATAAAAACAATAGGGTTGAGGATATCGGGGGAAGATATTTCTTTTGGCAGCCTTATGACACTCTTTGATCAGGTTACGGCCCCGTTAGTTGATTTTACCAATGGACTGGGATTGACGGACATGGGGGTCTATATTTGTATGACGTTTATAATTTTTCTGATAAATTGTCTTTTCTTTATGATAAGCGCCACAGTGCTTGTGGTGGAGCTGGAGTCGGTGTTTATCCTAATAGGCGGGCTGTTCACGGCTAGTTTTTTTATCATAGGATATTTTCGCGATTATTTTTTGAGTTATGTGAGAGCACTAGTTGCCGTCGGGGTCAAAATGCTTTTGCTTTGCCTGTGCCTGGGGGTCATGAGACGTATTATGGGAGAATGGCCCCAGATGATTCATGACCAGCTAGCTAGTGATGCGGGTATATTTTCGTTTCTCACACCCATGTCCTGCGCGCTTATGGGCTTCTACATGGTCGTAAAAGCGGTTCCGCAGTTTGCCGCGTCCATCCTGACCGGCGCGGTCTCCGGCATGGACGGAGGTGCTGTAAAAGCGGCGGCGGCGGCTGGGTACGGACTTGGCGCGACGGTGGCAAGCACAAGCCGTACTGCAGCCCAAACAGCTATGAAAGGCGTTTCGGTATTACAGCAAGCTCTTCAGTCTTTTCAGCATACTCAGCAGGCCGCCAAGGATACGGGCTCAACGCCGGGGCAAGCCCGCACCGCTGGAGCAGCCGAAGCGCTGAAAACGGTAATGGCGGGGCCGCGGCCTGGCGGTCCAAGAGCCGCTGGAGAGCAAATCTACTCAGACCACGCGAGAGCGAGGGAATTTGGAAGAGCCCCGCAGGCAAGCGCCAAGGACGCCGTAAACGCCATGACGCCCCCGACGTCCCCGACTGATAAAGAAAAGGAATAGCGGCGGTGAACGCGAAAAAGAACGAAGAGGCCCGAATTCTGGAAAGCGACCCGTTCCTGGCGGGCAGAACGGAAGCCGCTGAACGGTATGGGCATCTTGCAAAAAACGCGGCGCAGTGGCGGCGGATCTCACTAGTCCTGCTCATCTGCTGCGCCGCCTGTGTACTCGCGGTTATCCACATGGCGGGACAGATAACGGTCGTGCCCTATATCGTCCAGGTAGATCAGCATGGGTATGAGATAGCCGTCAAACCCGTGACGCCGTCCCGCGTGGACGACCGCCTTCTTATAGCTCACATCGGGCGCTATATCTGGTCCCTCAAGACCGTCTTTACTGACCCAGAGGCCCAGCTTCACTTAATGAACTTCGTCTACAATTCCACGCCAGCAGGCACGGCGGCGGAGACGAGGTATCGGGAACACTTCAGAGGCAGCAATCCAGTGAACATCAACAAGACCGAGACAATTTCCGTCATCGTCAACACTGTGCTCCCATTGTCCGCTGAAACCTGGCAGGCCGAGTGGACGGAAGAGCGTTACACGTTGATGGGGAACAAGATTAGGACAAAGCATTATCGTGGAATTTTTACAACCGCGGTGGTGACACCCCAAACAATGCAAGAGATTCTGGTCAATCCACTGGGCATCTTTATAACCGATTTTACTTTCTCGGAAATCCTGTAGACCTATATAAGCAGGGAGGCGAAAAGTGTGGGTCGAAGGATTCTCATGCTGGCCGCGCTGTCTCTCGCTCTTTTCCCGTATCCCGGTGCGGCGGCCGCGCCGGAGATGGTGGAGATAGAGTACAACGGACGAGTCATTTCCGTGGATATTGCGGACCTGATGCTCATGACAGACGGTAAAGGCGGACAATCTGTGGAACTCCAGGCGCAGGGAAACTACGAAGACCTCTACGAGGATATGGAAGGCGCGGACGCGCGAAAGATAACGGCGCGGGAATACGAAGAGGAACAGAGAGCCCGCCAGTGGGCCGACGTTGTCGAGGACTTGACCTTGCGGGATATTGATAACAGAGCTTTAGAACTAGTTAAAGAGTACAGCAAGGCTGGAGCCGCTGTTCCTCCAATAATGGGGAGTTCCGGCGCCGTGGTTGCAGCCTATTCCAGTTACACCCCAAAGGTCGTCTGCCGTCCTATGTATGTTACAGACATCATCCTCCAGCCGGGTGAGACGGTGACGGGCGTCCACCCCGGCGATCCCGTGCGCTGGACGTTCACCCCAAGCAAATCCGGTTCAGGGGCCATGGAACAGACCCACGTTTTGATAAAGCCTCTAATGCCCAACATCAGCACAAACCTTATCATCAACACAGACCGGCGGACCTATCAGCTTGACCTTGTCTCGGACGCGAAAAATTTTATTCCATCCCTTTCATTTACCTATCCCGCAGACTCCCTTCAGCAGTGGGACGCCTTTATCGCGGATAAAAAGAAAGAACGGGAAGGCTCCGCGGTACTCGCCTCCGGCTACTCGATAGACCCAGAGGATTTGCACCTGGACTACGAGATACGGGGAAAGGACACGCTGCGCTGGAAGCCAATCCGGGTATGGGACGATGGGGTCAAGACGTATATCCAGTTCAAGAAGGGCAGCGTGAAGAAATCCGTAGAGGCGCCCATACTGGTGGTGTTCGAGCACAAGAGGGAGGTTATTGTCAACTACAGGGCCGCAGTGGATATGTACATAGTGGACCGCGTATTCGATAAGGCCGGACTGATCATCGGCACGGGTGCGCATCAGAACCGCGTTGTCATCACTAGGAAGGGAAAACAATAACAATGGTAAACGAATCGCAAAACGAGAACGCGGAGCGAGAACGGAACGGCGGCGTGCAGGTGCCGCGAAGCAAGAAGCGGACACAGGGATACAGCAAGCGGGTGATTTTCGTCTTTATTCTGGCTGTCGGCGTTCTTATTATCTTCATAACGATGCAGACGGAAACCCATCGTGAGGGCGAGCGGCAAAGGCCAGAGAGAAACTACCGCATCCCTCAGCCCTCTGGATTCGCGGAACTAGCCGCCTCAATGCGGCCCAAGCCCGCCCCGGCCGCGCCTGTCCCTACACCGGAGCCGCCTCCTCAAAGGATAGTCGTCCAGGGGGCGCGGCCTAGACCCGTCTCGGCTGCGCCCCGGTATTTCTCTGACCCAAAAGACGCCCAGGACGCGGGCACGCTCAGGACGCTGAAACTTCAAGCGCTTGTCGCCAAACCCGTCGCCGAGGGCTTTGATTTGCAGCAAACGCAGCAAACGACCAGCGGAAGCGGAGCGGCAGGGACAAACGGCGCGGGGCAGGTACAGCGAGGTATGGATTGGGATTCGGCTATGACCGCGCTTCAGCAGGGACAGCAGCCGGACCCTAGCGGGCAGGCTCAAAAGCAAAACTTCCTAAGGGGTGCTCAGGGAGGAGCCTCCATGACCCCTCAAGGCTACTCTACAAGCCTGCCGGTTCCACAGCAATTCCCCTATGAACTGAAGGCAGGGACAATTATCCCCGGACTTCTGCTGACCGGTATCAACTCCGATCTCCCCGGTAACGTCATTGGGCAGGTTTCAGAGAACGTCTGGGATACGGCCACGGGAAAACACGTCCTCATTCCAAAGGGAACCCGAATTCTCGGCATTTACGACAGCCAGGTGAAATTCGAGCAGCGGCGCGTTCTGCTCGTCTGGAACCGGCTGATATTCCCCAATGGAATGACCCTTGACATCGCCGGAAGCCCTGGTGTAGACCAAGGGGGGTATTCAGGGTTATCGGGGAAGGTGGACGAGCACTGGGGGACTATGCTTAAGGCGGCGCTGCTGTCCTCAATGTTTGTGGCGGGCGCGGAGATCGTCTACGACAGGGAGGCGTAAGGCGGCGGCAATCAGAGCAGGAACCCCCGTGACCTGGCCGCCGAAGCCCTGGCCAGCTCGATACTCGACATGAGCGCGAGGATAATGAACAGAGCCGCCGATGTTCAGCCGACCATAACGATTCGTCCAGGCAAAAAAATGGGAATTTTTGTTGAGAAGGACGTTGTTTTCCCCTATCCTTACTTTTGAAAAATAAGATACGCCTTGTGGGTGAACGCACTGCGGTGTATCGGGCCAAAATAGCGGCTGTCGAAGCCGCCTTTTGGATTGGAGATGAGCCAGTAAGAGTCAGGCGGAAGGATAATCGGCGTTGGAAACATCGGCAGCTTTCCGCCCCGCGAGTCCGCGGAGGCGACGAACATCGGTATGGAGTCGTCGTTGATATAAAGACGCTCCGGCCGCAGCAGTGCCACGTCACCTGGAACCGCGCCTATTTCCTTGAGCATAGGGAGTTCCCGGCTTATGTACCCGCGTTCTATCCCAAGCTCTATAACCGGGTTGGAGAGTTTCGAGAGGTCGAGCACAACATAATCGCCGGGATAGATAGGGGTATGACTTGAGAGGGGAATCACGCGATAGAACAGGTCGGGCATGGAATTGGAGATGTTTACACGCAGACCAAGGCCATGGAGCGTGAGAAAAGTGAAAGCCATGAGAGAAAAGACAAGAAGCATGGCCAGGAACTTCGCTGATTTTTTCTTCATCTTGGGAACCTTCTTTATTGGAGGGATAGCGCCGACAGGGGCGGCAAACACACTGTAACAGGAGGGTACATGTCTCAATGACAAAATTATACATAGCGGAAAAAGCCTCGGTGGGTAAGGCGCTGGCCGACGTTCTTCCTGGAGCGAAGGAAAGAGGAAACAACTGCGTCAAGTGCGGCAATGACGTGGTGGCCTGGGCCTCGGGACACCTGTTAGAGTTGTTCGAGCCAGAGGACTACGACGAAAGATTCAAGCGCTGGGGGCCAGACACGCTCCTCTGCGTGCCGGAAAAATGGCGGCGCAAGGAGATAGCGAGGACGAAAGAGCTTCTGAGCGGCATCCGAAAACTTCTGAAAGACGCCGATGTGGTTGTTCACGGAGGCGACGCCGACCGCGAAGGCCAGCTTCTAATCGATGAAATTCTGGACTATTTCGGCTGGAAAGGCAAGACGCTGAGGCTGCGGATTAACGACGTGAATCCCGGCGCGATACGAAAGGCTCTGGAGAACATGAAAGAAAACTCCAAGTATCGGGGTGAGTACATGGCGGGACAGGCCCGGCTGTACGCCGACTGGCTCGTGGGACTGGCGCTTACACGGTACGTGACCGTCGGCCTGCGCAAGGCGGGGTACAAGACGGAGACGGTGATGAGCGTGGGGCGTGTCCAGACCCCTACGCTGGGCTTGGTAGTGGCGCGGGACAGAGAGATCGAGAATTTTGTCTCTGCCCCCTACTATGGACTCACGGCCACCCTCGCACTCTCTGGGGACAGAAAGGTCAAGGGGCACTGGCGGCCTGGCGAGGTCCGCGCTGCGATGCTGGACGAGCAGGGACGAGTGATAGACCGCGCCGCCGTCTATAAGCTCGCGGAGGTTCTCGATGGCTGCGAAGGAACAATAATCTCCGTGACAAAGAAGAATCATAAGCTCTTCCCTCCCCTGCCCTTCTCGCTCTCAAAACTCCAGATGGCGGTGAGCCGGAAATACGACATCACCGACGCGCTGGTCCACGCGCAGAAGCTCTATGAATGGGGATACATCACCTATCCCCGAACAAACTGTGAGCATGTCCCAGAGGGTCACTTCAAGGAAGCCGGAAAGGTCATCGGCGCCATTCAGGCCGCCTGTCCTGGCCTCGCCGACATGCTGACTGCGGCGGACCTTACCCGGAAGGGGCCAGCTTGGAACGACAAGAAGATAACGGAACATCACGCTGTCCTCCCCACGGTGCGAGTTCCTCGGGACGAGACGTTATCTGACGCCGAACGGAAAATCTATGAACTGATTTGCGCCCGGTATGTCCTGCAGTTCTTGGCAGACCACGAATACGAGGAGACGGTCGTAGAATTTGAGGCGGAGGGTGACGCAGGGAAGGAAATTTTCCGAGCGGCGGGTCAGGTAGTCACCAACCTGGGCTGGCAGGGTTGGGAGAGACAAAAGGGCGGCGGCAGTGAGGCACGGGAGGCTGACGGAAGCGAATTGACCCAAGCGCTTCCCGCTGTGCGTCAGGGTGAGACAGGAACCATACATCCAGCGGTGAGTGAGAAGAAGACGCAGCCGCCGAAGCCCTACACCTATCATACGCTGCTCGCCGCCATGAACAGCATTCATACTTATGTTAAAGACCTGGCTGTCCGGGAGAAGCTCAGGGAGGTTCAGGGTATCGGGACGGAGGCCACGCAAGAAAATATTATCGCGGTGCTCTTCAAGCGCGGATATTTGGAGAAGAAGAAAAAAGTCCTCGCCTCGACCACCCTGGGGCGAACGCTCATCGACGTTCTGAGCGCGGGCAAGGCGGCCGTCATAGCGCGTCCTGACCTGACGGCCCTATGGGAACGGACGATGACGGACATCGAGGCAGGGAACGCCTCTCTGGAATCTTTTGTCGCGGAGGTAGCTGGAATGGTACGAGGAATCCTTGCCGAGGAGCTGAAGGTTCCTGAGGACATTCCCGGCATGGAACGCGGAACGCCGAAAGCGGCCGTTATGGAAGCGCTCTGCCCGCTCTCCTGCGGCGGGAACGCGCGGAGGTACGAGGGCAAATACGGGTTTTTTTGGAAGTGCGGCTGCTCCCCCGATGTGACGTTCAAGGACGCTGACGGCGTTCCTGTCGTGAAGGAAACACGCACCGAGGCGCTTTGTCCCGTGAAGGGCTGCAAGGGCAAGGCCGTACATCTTGTGAGCAAAAAGGACAACCGCCCGTTCTGGAAGTGCCAAAAGTGCGGTAATTTCTTTGATGACTTGGACGGCAAGCCGGCTTTGCGCGAAAAAAAAGAGACATTGAAAAAACAATAGAAACCAAAGGAGTATTCGTTATGAAGCGGACGAAGCGGACTTACGTAATTACATCATGTGTCCTATTGCTTCTGGTGATTCCGGCGTCTGGCGACAAGGCGCCTTTAATACTAGAAAAAGTTGTCCAGAACCAGGATTTTTTCTCAGAGCCCTGGGTATTGCACGAATACGAAGATTATATGCTGTATGACGTGAAACGGCTGGATGACGGGCGTATAGGTGTGGTGTTCCTTGCTCCTTCTGGTATGGAATATCGGTGTGTGTACGACGTGGAGACGCTCTCAGCCGTTTACATGGACGTGGCCGTGCGCAAGAAGGCCCAACGCGAGGCTATGCTGCGTGAAAGCGTCCGCGTCGCCGACGCCATCAAGATAGCGAAAAGCTGTGCTGCCCGCACCTCCGGTACCCTGCACTTGAATTACAGTATACGGGGAAAGGATTCTCTGGCCTGGAAGCCTATCCGAGTGTGGGATGATGGGGTCAAGACGTACCTTCAACTCAAAAAAGGCACAACAAAGGCGGCAAAGAAGGGCTCTGAGCACCCGGCGCTGACCGTTTACGAGGGAAAAGAGAAAAAGGGAGTCATGACGGAATACAGGGTCAAGACGGACATGTACGTGGCAGACCGCCTTTTTCTCAGAGCGGAACTGAGCATTGGGGAAAAGAGCCGGGAGCGCGTCGTCATTACCCGGTTAAGTGGAAAATAAAGCGCCTAATTCAACATTTCAACGGCTTTCATCTTCGTTTCAGGAGCTAGGTGCGCGTACCTCAGTGTCATTATCATATTCGAGTGCCCCATAAGCTCACGCACAATGTTTAAGTCTACCCCGTGTATGACAAGTTGTGAAGCGAAATCATGCCTCATGTCATGCCACCTGAAATTGGTAATACCAGCGTCTTCTAGAACCATTTTCCAGAAATAGTCACATTTGACAAAGGTTTTTCCCGTCTTGGTAGATGGAAAGACCAAATGTGAACATAAGTCACTCGTTTGAGCCCGCCACGCTTGGAAAGTTTGAAATGCTGTGGTGTTTAAAGGAATGTGATTATCCCTGCCGGACTTCTCGATCTCCGCTCGGAGGGTCAGCGTGCGGATGTTGAAGTCGATGTCCTGCCACTCCAGGGCAAACAGCGTTCCTTTGCGGATGCCGGTATTAAGGGCGATTAAAATCATTGGCTTCAGGTAGTCGGCAAACGGCATGTTGTAAACGCCGCTTTCTTCCCTAATTCGGCTCTCTCGCGCATCCAAGGCCGCCATCAGGCGTGTCCGCTCATCTGGGGAGAGGTACCGAATTCTTGGCGGAGAATCCTTTTCATCCAGCATTCCGAGTTTTTTAAGAGGATTTGACTTGATGTATTCACCTCGTTCCGCCCAATTCAAAGCGGCCTTTAAAGCGGCCAATTGCCTGTTCAGACTCGAGCTTTTGATACCGCGCCGCTTCTTTGCGGTTCTCCATTGCTCGACTTCAGAAATGGTGATTTGCTCTATGGGAGTATCCCCCAAAAAGAAAAATTCACGCCGCAATATCTCAATGTCATATCTATTTCGTTTGTGATTATCCAAAAACCAGGGAATATAATGATTTTCTAAAAAGAAACTAAGTGTTTTGGTCTGTTCTTTCGGCTCGGGTGGTTTTTTCCTTCTCCCTGGGTCTTTGCCCAGATGAACGGAAGCGAGAAATGTCCTAGTGAAGTCTCGGGCCTCGGCGACGGTAAAAAGTTCCGCTCTGCCCAATTTGTAGTCCGTGCGCTCTCTGCTCTCTGGTCTATAATAATCAATGTACCAAGTTTTATTGCCAGAGGGAGCGACGTGCAAAACCAAGCCCTGCAAGGTGGTATCCCTAACCTTGAATAGTTGTTTTCCCGGTTGAACGCTTGTCACGTAAGCTTGAGTTAATTTTTTTTGCAAGGTATGTATCCTCCTCTTCCTCTTGACTGCCTCTTTGGAGAATTATACCTTAGAAATTTGGTAAAGCGTTTTGAATTAGAGAGATAAAATCATTGAATTGCAATAATCTAAGACGTCATCAGGTATATTAGATAATAGATGTAATATTTAGATTTATATAGAAATAAGCGAAGTACTCTTGAAATGTGATTGATTTAGTGGGGGGAAAGTTATACAATGAATTTACTCAAACTTAAAAAGGTGAAAATGATGCGAAGAAAAGAGAAGAATCTTTGTCAAGATTGGAAACACAATGAATATTGGGTAAATAAAAAGATATTATCTCCATTTTCAGGAGGAAACAAGTCTTTGACGCGTTCCCAGTTTTCGTCACTGATCTCATGGCGATTTGGCATTTTTATCTCTCCCATCGCTGCTTTGTTATATTATGCCGCATAGTTAAGGATTCATGCCCATATTTAGTTTTAAAACACACCCTAGGTAAGCTGGAGGTTTTGAGGCACGTTCAAGGCTACAGCCGCCGTATCGACGAGAGGCACAGGCTTGTTTACCGAATCGTCGAGGGGCAAAACCTGCGGATTATCTCCTGCAAGGGTCATTACGAATAGAAAAAAAAGGCCGTATCCAAAGCAGCTGTGGGCGGGTGATGCTGCTAATCGCGCCGCCGGGAAGTGGGGGGTTACGGGGGGCGAAAACGAATTTTTGAGATACAATATTCTTGAACCGAGAGAAAGGGGGTCTCATCATGCCTGAGAGCACGAGACAGCCAATTGCAGAGCCGGAAGAACACGAGACAGTTCTTGACGTGTTTCACTTCGACGAGAGAGCGTCAGCAGCAAGCGGCCTTTGACGTTCATCCGTCTGCAGCCGCAGGAACACTCGAACTCACGCCTGGAAAAATGCTCGGTTAAATCTCCCATAAAAATCTCCTTTCTTCGGCA
>JAITGX010000130.1 GCA_031280275.1 Synergistaceae bacterium | reverse complement strand
AGGGTAGGTACAAAGATGTTTGTCCCGAATTATCTAGACAACAACACGATATTCTTGAAGCATTGAATATCAGCTCACGTAATTGATACGCATATAAAATCTGGCGGGGATTTAGGTTTGCAAGGAGGAAGCGATTTTGCAATTCATACAGCCCAGCGCGGCAAAGTTGAACTTATCCCTGCGCGTAACAGGCAGGCGCGGGGACGGATATCACCACATCGTGTCGCTGTTCCTCCGTCTGCCTCCTGCCGAGATGCTTCTCATCGCGGAAACCCAGGACGGACAGGATTCCGTGCGCACGCAGGGCATGGAGATAGCGGGGGAGAACGTGGCGGCCCGCGCGTTGCGGCACGCGAGGGAAAAGGGACTTCATGTCCCCTTTCTTGACGTGGAGATTTTCAAGACCCTTTACCCCGGTTCGGGGCTTGGCGCGGGGAGCGGCAATGCGGCGGCGATTCTGCGCTGGCTCGCGGGCGCAGAGGAGGGCCTTTGGCGGGACGCAGCGCTGCAAACGGGGGCGGACGTCCCATTTTTATTCTCTGGGCTTCCCGTTGCACTGGCCTCCGGGGTGGGGGAGGCGCTGGAACCTTTGGAACCCTTGGGAGGAGTTTTCGTGACGGTAGCGTTCCCCCGCTGGACTGTGGAGACGGGGAAGGCCTATGAGCGTTTGGACCGATGGTATGGAAACGCCTACCCGCTGGACGAAACGGCAGCGCGTGTTGAAGCCGAGGCCCTGTATCAGCGGCTGCGCGCCGGGGAGTTCGTGGGCCTCCTGCCTAATGACTTCGCCCCATATCTAATGAAAAGTTTCCCGGATTATCTTGGACTCTTCGAGCTTTTTGACAGAACCGGACACATCGCCTGGGGGATTACCGGAAGCGGAGGTGCGGCCTTCGCGCTTTCCACGGTTCCCCGCACAGTACCTTGGCCTCCCAACATTCACCGCGTGTTGTCGATTCAGCTGACAGCATAAGAAAGTTGTCCGCAGACATCATATACACAAAGTACCTTATGACGTAAAGTCTTCATACACCGTCCATTTCGATACGTTTATCCCGCCCCGGCAGCTGCGCGGTTGCTTCTTGACCGCGTGAGGACCATAGTTATAATTAATTGTAAAGCGGGAAATTCCACACGCCCACGCTGGGTATAGGTGAAAGGAAGTGGGTTTTATGAGCAAACGGAAACCCCGAACATCTCTCGGCAAGGTGTTTTTATACGTCTTTATGGCATTGGCCGGGATTGCCGTCATAGGGACAGGGGGACTTTTCATGGCGGACATCGGGGGGAGCATGGTCGTGGACATGGCCGCGAAAGCGGTGAAGGAACAGACGGACATGACCCTTTCTGTGGGCGGCGTCAGGGGAAATCCCCTGCGGGGATACGTCCTCAACGAGGTGAGCCTTGCGTCGGCGGGCGCTGGAGAGCGAATTTTCTCCGCCAAAACCCTTGAGGCGAGCCTCAACTTTGTGTCACTTTTCCGCGGCTCCCCCAGGCTTGCGCTCCTGGCCGTGAGCAGCGTGGATATGGATCTGAACCGCCTTTTCGATGAACTGGCCAAAATCGAAACGTCGGGGTCCGGATCCTCAGGCAGCACGGAGGTGCCCATCGACCGCGTCAGCCTTCGGGACAGCCGTTTCACCTCCCAGTGGGGGGTGATCGAGGTAGCCGGCGTCTCCGCTGCGATCAAGGGCACGTTCCTGGACGCCGCCCTTGCCGGGGCGGTCAACGGTGTTCCCGTGAGCGGAACGCTGGGAGCCGGCGTCCGGGAAAAGGCCGTCGGCGTCAGCAAGGCGGAGTTTCGCGTTGGCAAGGGGCTTCTCAACATGGCGGGTAGTGTTGCCCTGGACGCGGGCCCAGATGGGGCCGCCTTGGATTTTCAGGGGACAGCCAGGGGGCTGGACGCAGCGGAATTAGCCGCTTTGTGCCCTTCGCTCTTATTGTCGGAGGACTACGCGGGAAAGCTGGACCTGGATTTTACCGTTGAAGGCGCGGGAAGCAACCTGCTCGTCGCGGCAGCCCTGGACTTCGAGGGCTCCCAAATGGGCGGATACCCGCTTTCAGCCCTGTCCGCGCGGATGAAATACGCCAATATGCGCCTCACGGTTGAGGAAGTGAAGGCGACGGCACTAGGCATCCCCATCGAGGGTACCGCCGCTGCGGTTGTACGCCCTGACAGCACCTTTTCCATCATGGTCAAGCTGGAAGGGGGCAGCGTTCCGCTTTCGGAGCTGGCGAAGCTCTACCCTGACCTGGGCAAAGTCGGCGGCGCGGTGGAACGATTCGCGGTGAACGTCCAGGGCCCCGTGGACTCCCTTTCCGGCACGGTGGAGTTGTCGGCCCCCAGCCTTGTTCTCATGGGTAAGCGGGTGGATAACCTGGCCTTTCAGGTCAAGCTGGCTAAAAGCGACACGGCCTCCGTCAGCGGAAAATTTGTCCTGGAGGGCGCCCAAGCCTACTTGCAGGGCTCCATAGCTTCAATTTTGAAAAATAAGAACCTGAACCTCACCTTCAAGTTGTCGAATCTAGACGTCAAAAAAGTGGCGGACCTCATCCCGGACGGGAAAAGCTATGCCCTCACTGGAAACGTCAACGTCAACCTGGCCATCCAGGGAAAGGTTATGTCCCCCACCGTCAGCGGAACTTTCTCCAGTCCGCTTTTCTCCGCCATGGGGCAGCAGCTTGACAAACCCTCCCTGTCTTTTTCCTACGGGAAAGACACGTTCACGCTGAAGGAAAGCAGCGGAAGCTGGAACGGTCTTCCGATAAAAGCCAGCGGAACCATAGGCCCGCTCTCTTCCTCGGCTCCGTCGATAGACATGACAGCGCAGCTCACCTTCAAGCCCGAAACCCTGAAAGCATTAATCCCCGACGTCGATGCCTACAAACTGCAAGGGACGGTCAACGCTAGAGTCAAGGTCACGGGAAAATTGCCCCAGCCGCAGCTCTCCCTTGCGGCCTCGTCCCCAGCCCTCTCGGCCTTGGGCGCCGTGAGCGTGAAGGACTTGGAGGTGACGACGGCGTTGGGCGCGGACATGAACAAGATCGACCTGTCCCTAAAGGCCGCTTCGGGCTCCGCGGGAGGAGTGGGTTTGCAGGCTCTGTCCGCCGCGGTGAAGAAGGACGGGCAGCAGGTGAGCCTTCAAAACGTCTCCGCCAGAAGCGGCGAGGGAACCCTTTCCGGGGGTGGGACGGCGGTCTTGGGGGCCAAGGACGCCGAGTTAAACCTGGCTTTCGATTTCCGTCAACTGGACCTTGCTCCTCTTGCCCAAACCGGCGGGCTTGGGTTCGCTCTCACCGGAAAGCTCTCCGGCAAGCTGGGGGTGACAGGCCCGTCGTCCAACCCGTCGGTGTCCTTTACGGGTCAGGCCCCCAGTGTCTCCGCGGAGGGCGTGACCTTCACGGATCTCTCCGCCAACGTTTCGGGGAACATGAAAACCCTGAACATCAAAGAGTTCCGGGCGAACGCGGGGGGCGCGCCCCTTTCCGCGGCGGGGAGTGTTTCGCTGGAACCTTTCGCGGCGAACGTGAACATATCGGGGAACGGCCTGGACCTGGCGGCCCTGAGCGCGGGAATGCCCGACCTCAAAGACCAGGTGTCGGGAAAAATTGATCTGAGTTTCAACGTCAAGTCGACGGCGCGGGGTGTGGAGGGGACGGGCAGCCTTCGATCTGCCGCCGTTACCGCCTTTGGTGTCAAGATCGGCAACGCCGTTTTTCCCCTGTCCTTGGGTGAGAACGTCCTGAAATCCGAGGGGGGAACCCTCGACCTCTACGACGGGAAGGTTACGAACACCCTGGCCTTCAACCTGTCAACGCAAAAGTTCAGCGATACCTTGAAGGCCACTGACGTTGACGTAAACGCCTTGGCGCAGGACGCGTCGGGCGGCCTTGGCGGCAAGATCACAGGCAAGGGCAGCCTGTCTCTGAAAATCGACGGGAGCGCGGCGAAGGACCTGACCTACTCCGGCAGCGGCCAGTTCGACATGGGAGCGGGGAGCATTACCGGTTTCACGGGCCTGAACTTGCTGGGCACGCTCTACGGGGTAGAGGGAATTCGCTACGTCAAGGCCGCCGCTCCCCTGAAGATCGAGACGGGCAGGCTCACCATCGGCAAGGGGGCCTCGATGACCCCTCCCGCGAACGACCCCATTTACAAAAGCGCACAGTTGATTGAGGATGGGGCGGTGACGTTCGATAAGAAATTTTACTTCGTAGCGAACGCCAACATGAACTTCCAGCTGATCAACGCGCTGGCGGGAGGAACCGCTGGAGGCATCGATACCCTTATCCGGGGCGGCGGGCTCCAAAACATAGGCAAAAACCTTGAGTCCGCCTTGAAAGACGCGCTCAGCGCCGGAAAGGCGCAGGGACAGGAGGCAGATTTTCGAGACGTTACCGCCAAGACGACCGGCACTTTCGACAGTCCATCCTTCTCCATCCTGAAGGTGGGACCCTCCGCGAAGCAGCCGGCGGTGACGACGCCCGCGGCCCAGCCCTCGAAGCCGGAGGAGATTATAAGGGAAAAAATCATTGAGGCGATTGTTCCTCCTGAGCCCAGCGAGACCCCGCAGCTTCCAGCTCCTCCAACCAATGCGGGAGAGGTGCCCCCGCCCCCTTCGGAAAAGAACATCGAGGAGCAGGTTAGGGAGCGGGTTGAAAAAGAGGCTGAACAGCAAATTCGAAAAGGCCTGCAAAATCTGTTCAAAAAATAGTGAGGTGACGGTATGGACAAAAGGAGCACAAAAGAACGTTTGGACGAACTTGATGAGCTTCTGCAAGGGGGGTATCTCACGCCGACCGAATCCCGTGTCGCCCGTGCCCATATTCTCAGGGAAAGCGGGATAGACGTCGAGGGCGCGGAGGAGATGGAGGTGAGCCAGGGGGAATCGCGAGGGTGCGGCTGCTTTCTGGCGGCGTTGCTTTTGACCCTGGCCCTCCTCTTGGGAGCGGCCCTTGCCGTTCCCGAATGGCCTGACAGCCTCGGCGGAACCTATGTCAACGCGGCGCGGGGGTGGGTTTTCGAGCAGTGCGGGGCCTTTTGGAAAAAACTCTTTGGCAGGGATGACCCGAACGTCGTTCTGAAACCCGCCCCAGAGCAGCCTCCGGTACTTGCCCCACTCCTCGTAAGTGCCGACCCGCCGTCACGTTCCATTTCGAAAGACATCTCCGTCTCATTGCCAAGTCCCGAAAGTCCCGAAACGCGGAGCGCCGACCCCGGGCTTTCGTCTTTGCCAGCCATCGACTCGCGGACGCTCAACCTGCCCGAGGCGCCCAGTATCGACAGCAGCAGCACGAGCCCCAGGGTGACGGTGGTGGAAATCCCCTCCTCCCTTTCGGAAGATTTTCCTAAGTCCGAACCCGAGCCGCTTCGGCGGGGTGTTATCTCAGCTCAAAACGTGAGGATACGCTCCACGCCGGACGCGAGTGTAAACAACAACGTTATCGGGACAGGACGTAAAGGAGACCGTCTTCTCATCCTGAAAGAAGCGACAGGCAAGAACCAATCGAAGTGGTACAACATCCGCTACGAGAACGGGCGCTATGAAGGCTGGATCAGCGCCTCCCTGGTGGCACTGGAAAGTCAGTGAGGTGAAGGCAGCCGTAATTTTAGGAAGCGCTAGTCCTTTGTGGGGCTCTGCCCCACGCCCCGCTTAGGGGTCGTGGACCCCTAAGAACCCCTTTAATAAATTCACAGGGAGGTTTTTCTTTGGACCCTTTGACTTATGGTCGGCAGTGGATTGACGAGGCAGATGTGGCGGAGGTTGCGGACGTTCTGAGGGGTGACTGGCTCACACAGGGCCCCCTTGTGGAACGATTCGAGAAAGCCTTGGCCGAGTACGTTGGAGTGAGCTACGTGGCGGCGTTTTCCAGCGGAACAGCGGCCCTGCACGGCGCTGCGGCGGCCGCTGGACTAGGTGAGGGCGACCGGCTGCTGACGACGCCCTTGACCTTTGCCGCTACAGCCAACGCGGCGCTCTACGTGGGAGCGGAGCCCGTCTTCGCGGACATCTGCGAGGAAACGCTCTGTATGAATCCCTTGAAGGCGGAGAAAAAGCTGGAGGAACTGCCGCGTAAAATCAAGGCCGTCGTGCCCGTCAGCTTTGGAGGATACCCTTTTGACATTGGGCCTTTCCAGGTCATGGCCAAGGAATACGGCGCGGTGCTGATTGAGGACGCCTGTCACTCCCTGGGTGGGGAGCGCGGCGGCTCGTACAAAGTGGGGTGCGGCGCCGATATGACCGTTTTCAGCTTCCACCCGGTGAAGCACATCACCACAGGGGAAGGCGGCGCGGTGGCCACTAATGACGCGGAGTTCGCGCGGCGTTTGCGTTTATTCCGCAGCCATGGGATTACCCGTGACTCCAGCAGCTTTGAGGATACTCCCGACGGTCCTTGGCACAACGAAATGCAGATGCTGGGTTTCAACTACCGTCTGTCGGACATCCACTGCGCTTTGGGTCTCAGTCAATTGAGACGTCTTGACATGTTCATCGCCCGGCGGCGCGAGCTGGCGGAACTCTACCGCAAGCACATAGCGGGCTTGGAGGGCGTCTATCAGCCTCCAGCGCGGGACGGGCACGCCTATCATCTGTTCCCCATCCGCGTGGCTCCAGCGCGTCGGGCCGCCCTCTTCGCTCACCTGGCCGAGAACGGGATCCGGCTTCAAGTTCACTACCCGCCCGTGCCTCTGCACCCCTATTACAGGAAGCGCTTCGGCTACAAGAAGGGTGATTTCCCCAATGCGGAAAAATTCTACGAAGAAACGATCTCCCTGCCGCTTTTCCCGTCGATGAAAGACAAGGATGTGGTTCGGGTAGTGAACTGCCTCAAAGACTTTTTCTAAAGAAATCAGCCTTATGGGGCGATGACGCCGTGCTGCCTCCGGCGTCTTTCCTTTCGGCGCATATCCCATCATTACACTCGTTCTGAATTCCTGTCTCGTCTCCCCAGAATATCTCCGCTTCCACAACATTCCATTGAGCATAACCTACTTGCTTTTGAGAGGCGACCTTCTCCTGCCATCAATTGTCCCTTGTTTCCAAAATCTCAACCCAGCCTTCCGTGCCGTTAACGCGGATTCTGCGGCCGTCCGCGATTTTTTTCGTGGCGTCCTCCACGCCGACAACGGCGGGAAGCCCATATTCACGGGTGATGACGGCCCCGTGCGTCATCTGTCCCCCCACTTCCGTGACGAGCCCTTTGACGGAGACGAAGAACGGCGTCCAGCTGGGGTCGGTGAAGGGCGTCACCAAAATGTCCCCTGGACGAATGCGGGCATCCTCCTGCCTCAACACCACCCGAGCCGTTCCCTCGACAACTCCCGCCGAGACGGGCATTCCAGCAAGCGCTCCCCTGGGGGGCGCCCCATAAGAGCCGCGCAGCACCTCCCCTTCCGACGTCATGACACGGGGCGGGGTCAGTTTCTCGAAAAACGCATAATCTTTTTTACGTCTCTCAATTTCCGCCAGGTTGGCCCGTCCCGTCCGCGAGGCCTCGCGCAATTCTTCCAACGTCAAGTAGAAAATGTCCTCCCGCTCGCAAATCGCGCCCTTCTTCACCAGTTCTCCGGCCTCGCGCAGCAGCGCGCCTTTGTAAACGCCGAAGAGCCGTATCATGTAAAATTTGGGGTGTTCCCGGAAGCCGGAGACCCCGCGCCAGACGGTGATCATCTTGCGCGTCTTCCGCGCCTTCCGGCGGCCGCCCGGTAGTTTTTCAAGCCGCGCGATCAGCTCCTCAGCCTTCGCTTCCGCCTCAGCGCGTCCTCGCTCGAAGCGCGCGGCACCGTCAAGTCCCACGCCGGAGGCTTCTGATTTAATGCAGGCCTCGATCATCGGCGTCAGCGTGGTGGGACGTTCGTTCCAGCGCGGCTTCGCGATGTCTATCTCTCCCGAACAGCGCATGCCGTATTTTTCAAGAAACGCCGAAAACGCTTCCGCGGTCTCCTCGTCTGCCTCGCGAAGGCCCTCGATGAAGTCCTCGTCCTTGGCGCGCTCTAGGTACTCAACGACCGCGGGCCGCCCGCGGACCATACACGCGAGGTCGAGAAGCGCCAGCCCCATCTCGGACGTGGGGTTGCCGGGCACAGACTTTGAGAGGACGTCCACGGCGTGTTCCTCACCCAGCCATTTTTTCATGTTTTTTTGAAGCCACTTGTGACCGTACAGCCAGAGCATCAGGTAGGCCGCGTCCTCCTTGGATTCTTCTATGTATTCCTTGTAAAGATTGGCCATGTCCAACATTAGGACGTCAAAAAGGGCCTCTCCCGAGAGTTTTTCGTACTGGGCGCGTTTCGCAGCCACTACCGCATCGTACCGCTCCGCCGCCCGGCGGACGCCGCTCATGTCGCCGCGCAGATAAAGTTTTAAGGCTTTCCACACCCAGCCGAAAAAATCCCACTTGAACGCCCGAATCCAGCTTCCGCTTTTGCCAAGACGTCTCAAAACATCCTTGTCTTTCAGAAGGTCCTCCAGGGCTTTCCGAACCAGGACGTCGGTTTCGCCGAAGCTGTATAAAAGCATTTTTCGGCCCCACCAGGATCTCAGGTCAGAGCTGACGTCCATGTACAGGCGTCCCCCAGCGAAGACCATGTCCGCGTAGTCCCCGACCAGCGCCTGATAGAACGAAAGTCCCAGGGGGAGAATCACGTCTGTCATCATCTGCATGTGACCAGAGCAGACGAAGACGTGCAGTCCGTCCTTGAATTCTCCCTCAGGAAGCGGGTAGAGCGTGGTGATCGGACGGCTTTGCAGGATGTGGAACTTCCCGTCCGCCAAACACCACTCAATGTCCTGCGGCGCAGCCTTGCCAAGTGCGGCGTAATGCTCCTCGATCTTCCGGCCTGTCCGGCACAGCCCGGCGATCTGCTCGTCCGTCAGTACCCGTGACTCCCGCTGCTCGATAGGAAGTGTCTCTTCTCGCGTGCCTCCGCCCTCAGCTGGGACAATTTGAATTTTCTTCAGTCCCACCGCCGCGCTCAAAATTTTTCCGTCCTTCACGCGGTAGTTGTCGGGTGCGACCACGCCGGACACCATCGCCTCACCCAGGCCGAAACCCGCGTCGATCACCGAGACTTTCCTGTTCCCGGACACGGGGTCGGCGGTGAACAGTATCCCGGCTGCCTGAGGGAAGATCATGGTCTGCACGATGACGGCAAGGGCAACTGATCGGTGGCCGAAGCCGCTGCGGATACGGTAAGCTGCGGCCCGATCGGTGAAAAGCGAGCCCCAGCACTGCCGAACACGCGGCAAGACCTGATTGACTGACACGTTCAGATAGGTATCCTGCTGCCCTGCAAAGGAGGCGTCCGGCAAATCCTCCGCTGTGGCGCTGGATCTCACGGCGAAAGCAGCGTCTGTTTTGAGTTTTTCCAGAGCCTTGGTGATTTCCGACGCGATGTCAGCGGGAATGGGGGCGTTTTCAAAAAGGGCGCGGACGCGCGACGCCGATTTACCGATGCCGTCTCGGTCTTCGGGGCTCAGTTCGTCCAGTCGGCGGATCGCCTCGTTCAAGTCCGGAATGGAGGAGGAGACTTTTCTGTACGCTTCAGTCGTGACGCAGAATCCCGGCGGGACGTTCAGCCCGCCAACGCGAAGCAGCTCTCCCAAATTCAGCCCCTTGCCGCCCGCGCGGGACAGAGCTGCCGCCTCCTCTAAAGCGATAACATACCGTTCCATTAACATTTGATAGCGAACCTCCCAATTTTATCGGATAGCAAGTATCTTTTTTTCGTCAAGTCCTGCGTACTTTTTGACCAGGGCAAACGCATCAAACGGCAGCAGGCAACTGGAGGATGGAGGATATAATTGTCGTTCCAGGAGGCTTTAAGAAGCTTGCCTCCAAAACTTGTCTTTGAAGAGCGTTCTTTTTTTACAGGGTTAAGGAAGTACTGATTAATGAGGTTCTTAGGGGCCTCAGGCCCCTAAGCAGGGCGTGGGGCAGAGCCCCGCAAGGGCTTAATCAGCGTTTCCTTGGGGTAATAATTCTTGCCTTTACCAAAGAGTCCGTTGTTTTTCCCTCCTGGTTAATGAATAGCGCTGAAGAACCTCGTGAACTCTCTTTTGAAGATGAGGCGTATCTCGTTGGTGGGGCCGTTGCGGTTTTTTGCCAGGGTCAGGACGGTTTCGCTGTCCATGTCGGGGTTGACCGCGCCCTCGTAATAATCAGGACGGTAAAGCAAGAGAACCGTGTCGGCGTCCTGCTCAATGGCGCCGGAGTCCCGCAGGTCGGAGAGCATCGGCTTTTTCTCCGCCCTCTGCTCTACGGCCCGCGACAACTGCGACAGGGCGATAATCGGGCATTGCAGCTCCCTCGCCACGCTTTTCAGCATCCGGGAGATCTCGGAGACCTCGTGCTGCCTGTTATCCGTGGAGCGGCCGCCGAAGCTCATCAATTGAAGGTAGTCCACGATCACCAGCCCTAGGTTTTCGTAGCGGGCCTTGAAGCGGCGGCATCGGGAGCGGAAGTCCATGGTCGTTAGGGTGGAGCTGTCGTCGATGTAGATGGGAGCTTGAGCCAGCCGCCCAGCAGCCTTTTGCAGGTAGTTCCACTCGTTCTTGCCCATGATGCCCGTGCGCATGGCGTGGATGTTGATCTGGGCCTCCGCCCCCAACATCCTCTGAACCAGCAGGTCGCCCGACATTTCCAGGCTGAAGATCAGCACGGCGTCACCGGCGTGTCCCCCGCCGAACTGCGCCACGTTCAAGGCCAGCGCCGTTTTCCCCATGGACGGACGCGCGGCGATGATGTTCAGGCTGCCAGGCTGAAAGCCGCCGGTAAGGCCGTCCAGGTCCGCAAAACCCGACTCGAAACCGCTGACTTTTGACCCGCTGCGCCGGTACTGCTCCTCTATCTTCGCGAACACGCCGCTGGGGCCGCCCATGAACTCCCGTACGGAGCGAAAGTCCACCTTTCTGTTATTCTGCGCGATCTCAAATACTACGCGCTCCGCCTCGTCCAGGGCCATAGCGTTGTCTATCTCCACCGCGTAGCCCAAACGCACCACCTGGCTGCCCGCCTCTATCAAGCGGCGGCGCACGGACTTTTCCCGGACAATACTGGCGTGGTACTCCACGTTGGCCGTCGTGGGAACCTCCGCCACCAAAGAAGCGAAAAAGGGCTGCCCTCCGAGTTTCTCGAACAGACCGCGCTTCATCAATTCTTCACAGAACGTCACCATCTCCACGGGGTGGTTGTCGCCGAACATGGCGAGCATGACCTCGAAGGCCGCCCTGTGGTTCAGGTCATAAAAGTCTTCTGGAGCGAGGTTTTCAATGACGATGCCCAAGGCTTCCTGCTCCAGAAGACACGCACCCAGCACTGCCCGCTCGGCCGCCGCGTTTTGGGGGACGGCGCGATCGTAAAGCGATGTCATGCGTTCTGCTGAATCTCAACGGACAGGGTTACATCAGCTTGAACACTCGCGTAAAGGCGGATGGAAATGGGATAACTGCCGGACTGCTTCACCGGCTCGGCCAGTTTGACGTCACGCTTGTCGACTTTCACCCCGTACTGCGCCTTCAGGGCATCGGCCACCTGGGCAGCCGTGACGCTCCCAAAGAGCTTGCCGCTTTCCCCAGCGCTGGCAAAAACGCGAATCATCTTGCCCTGAAGGAGCTTCCTGGCCTCCTCGGACACCTGCCGCTCCTTGTCCTTTCGGGCTTTTTGGTTCTGCTGGCGGGTCTTCATGTCCGCAATCCTGCCCGATGTCGCCTCCTCGGCCAAGCCTCGCGGGAACAGGAAATTGCGCGCGTATCCGTCGCTGACCTCCAGAAGTTCGCCTGCTTTGCCGACTTTGCTCACGTCTTTTTTTAAAATGACCTGCAACTCAATCAAACCCTTCTTCATCGTAGCGGAACTTAGGGAAACGCTGGTTAAGCTCTTGTGGGGCTCCGCCCCACGCCCCGCTTAGGGGGTCTCAGACCCCCGAGGGCCTGAGGCCCCTAAGAACCCCATTAATCAGTGCTTCCTTAGTTTTTATATTTTTTTCATCTTTCTTGCCCTAAAGTCGAAACAGAGGTCGCCGACGCCAAGGGCGGCCACCCAAGGGCCCAGAACCGACAGCAGCGCCACGACCAGCACACGAAGCAGAACGTGCGCCGCGCGCCGGGAAAGCCACCACCAGACGAGAGATATTCCCTGCAAGAAGAAGAACACGAGAACCAAAAATTTCAGGTTGACCTCCAGCATAGACCACAAGACCCACCCTCCGTCTCCCGTGAAAAACGGCAGTAGAAACGCACAGGCCAAGCTCCACAGGAGGCTTTTGGGAAAACGCCACTCCCCGAAGGGCGGCAGGGCAGGGAACAGCGTCTCGGTGCGCCGGCGCTGAAGGGTCTCGCACAGCCTGTAGTTGAGAAACGAGTCAAGCATCGAAGAGAGCAGGATCACGGAGGGAAGCATGTGGGGAATGAACCTCACGGCCTGCTCCACGGACTCGTAAAGAAGAGCCGCCTCGCGTCCGCCTTGACTAACCGCGCTCGCGTTCATCCGAATCAGAAATCTCTGCAAAGAGCCCGGATCTACCATCAAGGGATGCAACCTTCCCAGGCCCGCATTCAGCGCCACGAAAAAAACTTTGGAAAAGACGGAAAGCAGGGTGCAGCAAACCAGGCTTTCGCTCCCGCTTTTTGTCTTGTTTAACGGTATCGTCAGGCCGAAGCACAAAAAACCCTCGTCCAGCAGGAAATAAACGAAAACCCACGGGCCAAAGACCAGCCCCAGAAGCAGCGCAGAGCCCATAAGGCCAGCAGCCATCCACGTCTTGTTCTCTCTAGCCCCCAGCAGGGCCAAGGGCGTTGGAGAAAACAAAAAGGCTGTCGTGCCCAACGGCGGGGCAAAGGAGCCCGCGCAAAACAACAGCATGGACATCGACGACAGAAACAGGCACCTAAAAAAAGATGCTTGAAACGTTTTTTGAGATTTGTTTGGCCCCTCCATGATTCCTCCCGATGTTGGGAAAAAGAGGGGGAGACGCCCCCTGGCCTCTCCCCCAGCGAAAATGCCCTCACCGATACGGGTCAATCCAGAGAATAGGGAAGCAGGGCCATGTGCCTGGCTCTCTTGATGGCCTCCGTCAAAAGCCTCTGGTGCTTTGCGCAGTTCCCCGTCACCCGGCGGGGGATGATCTTTCCCCGCTCGCTGACGTATTTACTGCGCAGCTTCTCGGCGTCTTTATAATCGACTTTTTCCTGCTTCTCAACGCAGTAGTAACAAAATTTCGGCCGCCGCCGGGGACCGCCCTTGCGCATCCCCCCACGAGGAGCGCTTCCCCCGCCGGCGTTCGGCCTGCCTTCACCGTTCATCCTCAATCCTCCATCTTTTCAGGTCACATACCGCATGGACAGCAGCGGTGAAAAGAATATAAATCGCTTTACGCGGCTGATACCGAAACTCAAAACGGGATGTCGGACTCAGGCGTGCCTTCTTCGTCTGCCATCTCGGAGAAGTCCGTCGGAAAATTCCCGCCGAACCCCTTCTCTCGCACGCTCTTTCCGAAATCCGCGTCCTCCTCGAAGGAGGGCGGACGCCCACTCCCCGAACCTGAAGGGGGGCTCCCAAACTCCTCACCCTCAGCGCTTCGCTTGGAGCCCGCAAATTGAACGTCATCAGCTACCACGTCCGTGGCGTACTTTTTGCCGCTGCCGTCCTTCGCCTCGTAACTGCGAACCTTGATCTTGCCCTCAATCAAGACCGAACTGCCCTTTTTCAGATAGCGCCCGCAAAAATCCGCTTTTGCCCCCCACACGATTATGGGAATGAAGTCAGTGCCTTCCTGAAATTCCCCGTTTTTGTCCTTCCAGCTATAGCTCACCGCGACGGTAAAACGCGCCCACGCCCGTTTGTCCACCGTGTAGCGGATCTCTGGGTCGCGGGCCAGGTTGCCCATGAGAATGACCTTGTTGAATCCTCTAGCCATCGCAAGCTTCTCCTTACTAACCTATGGATTTTCGACGGGCTGTTCGTCCAACAGGATGATCATTTGACGGTAAATATTTGCCCGCAGGCCCAGCACGCGCTTTAGCTCGAAGGTCTGCGCCGGTTCCAGGTCAAAATTGAAGAGCACGTAGAACCCCTCCGTTTTCTTCCGAATGGGGTACGCCAAACGCCTTTTCCCCCAAACGTCCACCTTGACGACCTGTCCGCCAAGGTTACGCACGACCTCCTCGATCTTCTCGGCTTCCTCTTTTGGTTCCTCCAGCTCCGCGCTGATTAGAATCAACATCTCGTAACGCCGCACGTTTCACACCTCCTCCCTATGGTCTAATGGCCTCCCCCCTCACGGGGGAGGCAGGGCAATCACGGCAGTTTCTAAAACTCCTCCAAACCAGCGATGTTCAGCATCTGCCAGTTCCGAGCGTTGATCTCCTCAACGATCTCCTTCAGTACCTTGTCGGAGTCCTCGTAAGGAACCTGGCAGGTACCCACCCTCCGGTGCCCGCCGCCGCCGTAGCGCAGCATCAGCTTGCCCACGTCCACCGTGGCCGTGCGGTTGAGGATGCTGTAGCCCACAGAGAAAACGCAGAACTGCTTTTCCCGGCCGTCGAACACGCGCACCGAGACGTTCTGATCCGGGAAAAGGGCGTAAATCACGTGACGGTTGCCCACGTAGGTCTCCTCCACGCCCCTCAAGTCCGTGATCACCGCCGCCCCGTCGGACCAAGAGTGGTCTTTCATCATCTTGAGAAAGGGGTCTCTGTGCTCGTAGTAAAGGTGCGTGCGCTCCTGAAGATCTTCGTTCTGCATGATCTCGTCGATGTTCATGGCGCGGAGGTAGTTGATCAGACAGTCCATCAGTTGGTAATTGGAGATACGGAAGTCCTTGTAGCGGCCGAAACCCGTCCGCGGATCCATAATGAAGGAGAGGAGGGGCATCCCGTGGGGACTCAGAATTTCCTCGCGGGTGAAATGGGCCGAGTCGCACTTGTCCGCCTCCACCACCATCTCCTTGAACTGCGCCAATCGACCCTTCGCCCCACCGTAATACTCGTAGATGACGCGGGCGCAGCTCGGCGCAGGCCACGAAGCCCCCACGTACTTGTATTGGTACATGAGTCCCCTCGAGTCCTCGCTGGTGTGGTGGTCGAACCACATCCCGCACCCCGGTGAATACGGGATGTTCACCAGGATGTCGTCGCTCGACACCGGAATCAGGCCATCCTGAATGTCTTTGGGGTGGACGAATTTTTTCTCTTCAAAAAGATCCAGTTCCTTCAACAGCACGGCGCACATCAGACCGTCGAAATCGGACCGGGTTAGAAGCCGCATCCCCTTTCACCTCCGCAGAAATAAAAC
>JAITGX010000070.1 GCA_031280275.1 Synergistaceae bacterium | reverse complement strand
CCTATAAGCATATAAAATTCCAATTATTATATGCTTATAGGGGGGTCTTGTCTATCCCTAAATATGAGCTTAATCTATGTTTGATAGATATAAGCATATAATTTTTGGGGGATTTAGGTGGTGGAGGACGACGATGATCTCGCTTCCGGCAGCGGCTTTATCGTCGGCGACGGGTATATCGCCACCAACGCCCACGTGGTTGACGGACTGGGGAAGGGCGGAGCCGTTTACGTGCTGAACGAGCGGATCCCCGCGCGAAAAGCGGAGGTCGTGAACGTGATTCACGAGGATAAAGACGAGGCGGTCAGCGGCAGAGATTTCGCCCTTTTGCGCTTCGACCCGCCCAAGGGCGCGGAGTTTCCGGTTCTTTCCTTCAACTTTGACGTAAAAAGAATGGATAGGGTCAGCGCTTGGGGCTACCCTGCCATGGCGACGCAGTTCGACGCCAGCACGCAAAGGCTTCAAAGAGGCGATTCCAGCAGGCTTGAATCACCCCCCGTTATTTACACGGAGGGGACGGTTAACGCCATTGTGAAAGACAAGCTGGGCAGCTCCATCCTTCATTCGGCCTCCATCGCCGGAGGCAACAGCGGCGGGCCCCTGGTGAATGGCAGAGGCGAGGTCATCGGGATGAACACCTGGGGCTACAAAGAGGAAGATGAAGGCGCTTTTTTGAACGGGGCGCAGCTTGCCGCTGAAATCGCGTTTTTCCTGGCGGATAACGGCGTCACGCCCCGGCTGGCTCCCGGCCAGCAAATGGCGGCGCGCCCTGAAAGAAGCGGAGACTGGGCGCGGGGAGGAGAATCGCCGGAGGACAGACGGCGGCGGTTCGGGGATTTGTCCGTGGTCATTCCTCGCGGCTGGAGCGTGATCGACGAGGACGAGGATATGTTTCTCGTCGGCGCGGACGACGGCGCGGCGGCTGTGGGGATAGCCGCCGGGGACATGGAAGGGCAGAGCCTGCGGCAGCTGGCCAGCGCCCTCTCCAAAGAACTCGGCGGCACGGCCCCGGAACGGGACGACGACGGAGTTTATGTTTTTTCATTCTCCGATGACGGGACCGATACCCTGGTCTGCATCGCGGAGGATGACGAGAAGTCACTGTACATGGCGGTATTCATATCCGGCGACCGGGAACATCCCGGCGTGGAGAAACTTTTAGACAGCATAGAATGACGGGAGGCACGGCGATGAAAAACAAAAAAACCTGGCGGTATTTCTGGCGGCGCTGCTGGCGCTGCCGCTTACCGGAGCGGCGCGGACGAAGCCGAGAGGGCTGGCCCACACCATGGAGCGCCGGAGAGATTTTTTGTTCGGCGAGCCTGGACGATACGCCTGCTGTGCCGTGAAACTCAATATTGGCATAAACCTCTCTATGGCATAATATAACAAAACAGCAATGGGAGGTATAGAAATGCCAAATCGCCATGAGATTAGTAACGACAACTGGGAACGCGTCAAAGAGGGCTCAAACATGCAAAAAACAATACTGTGTTATGGAGACTCCAACACCTGGGGCCTGGACCCCGACACCTTCAACTTCGCCACGTGGGAATTCACCCGTCACGCATACGGCGTCCGGTGGACCGGGCGTCTAGCCTCGATTCTTGGAAACTCCTGCCGAGTGGTTGAGGAGGGCTATAACGGCAGAACGACGGTTTTCGAGGACCCCATCCGCCCCGGCCGCTGCGCTCTTCCTCACTTTCCGGTCTCCTTCTATTCCCATGAGCCCCTGGACCTCATCACTATCATGCTGGGAACCAACGACACGAAAGACATTTACTCCGCTCAGGCCTCCGTTATCGGTATGGGCCTGGACCGCCTTCTGCGCGAACTGTTCCAGGAGGTGCCCGCCTCCCTGTCGCGGAGTCTCAAGGTACTGATTATCAGCCCGCCCGCTGTGGTACCCGGCGGGAACGGGTACTATCCAGGTTTCAGCGCGGCCTCGCGGGAAAAATCACTGCAACTTCCAGCCGTTTACGAAAAACTCGCGGCCAAGTGGAGGTGCGGGTTTCTGAACGCGGCCACCCTCGTCACCCCAAGCCCGGTGGACGGACTCCACCTGGACGGAACCGCACACGCCAAGCTCGCGGAGGCCGTTGCAGTGAAAGTAAAAGAGATGTTGGAGCTTTAGGGAAGCGCTTGGGCGTCTTTCAGTTTCGTGTCTCAATTTCGTGTCTTGAAAAAAGCCGGCAGAACGTCCGGCAAAGTCTCGAAGGGGTATTCCCCCACCGGAATGCCCTTTTTAAAAAGCACCGCGCCAACGGGCGTTCCAGCCAGACCTAGATCGGCGTTTTTGGCCTCCTTCGGGCCGTTGACCTCGCAGCCCATGACGGCCACGGTGGAGCCGTCCGGCAAACCGGAGAGCAGGGGTTCTACCAGTTTGACCAACTGCATCACGTCGGCTCTCCGCCGCCCGCAGGTCGGGCAGGAGATCAGCTCCGCGCCGCGCCGCCTCAAGCCCAGAGCCTTCAGAATTTCGTAGCCCACGCGGACCTCCCGTTCCGGCTCGTCGGTCAGGGAGACGCGCAGGGTGTCCCCGATTCCCTGAGTCAAAAGAACCCCTATGCCCGCCGCGCTCTTGACCACGCCGCCGTCGCCGGGGCCCGCCTCTGTGACTCCAACGTGCAGCGGCAGGTCGGGATAAGCGCGGACGATAAAGGCGTTGGCCCGCAGGGTATTTCCCACAGACGAGGATTTAGCGGAGAGGATGATATCCTCGAAGCCCTGCTCCAGAAGCAGATTTGCCTGCTCCTGGACCGCCAGGAAAAGCGCCGCCGCTGCGTTTCCCCCGGCGGCGGCCAAGTGATGGGCGGAGAGGGAACCGCCGTTGGCTCCCACACGGATCACAACCCCCAAATCCTTCGCCGTTTTTACCACCTCAGAGAGCTTGTAGATCGGCATGTTGCCAGGATTGAGGCGCACGCCAAGACAGCCTGCCCTCATGGCGGCCATGGCTATCGCCGGGTCAAAGTGGACGTCGGCCACGATCGGAAGCGCCGTGTGCTTCAGAAGCCAGGACAAATTCCCCGTCAGCTCCGAGGAGGGCAGGGCCGCCCGCACCAACTCGCACCCCTCGCTCAGAAGGTGTTCGCACTGAGCCAGGCACTTCTCCTTCTCCGCAAGGCTCACTTTGAGCATACTCTCCACGCGGACGGGCACGCCGCCCCCTATTTCGAGCCCGCCGATTCTCACCCTGCGCTTCATGCACGAAAAGGCGCTAATCCACGAAAAGGGAGACGAAGAACGATCGAATTTGCTCGATACGTTCCCCGTACAGGTTGGAGAGATCCATGCCCGTCACGACCACCATCAGCAGGAGCAGCACTACCAAGCCCGCGGCGTTAACCCAATTTTCGAGCCTTTCGGGCAGGCGGCGGCGGAGCAGCACCTCCGGGATAAGAAACGCGATCCGCCCCCCGTCCAGGGCGGGGAAGGGAAAGAGGTTCAGCAGGCCCAGGTTGAGGGTGATGAGCGCCAAGAAGGTGATGAAGCTCCACGCGCCCTCGCGCATGGCCTGGCCCGACATGGAAGCAATCCCGATGGGGCCGGTCACGTCCACCTCTTGCTTGCGGGAGAGCCAGTCCCAGATGCCCTTGAGCATCAGCTTCGTCATGTTCCAAATGTACCCGGCGGCGTTAGTGAGGGCTTCCCAGGCGGCGTAGCGCCGGAACGCCGGGGTGATGCCCAGCATAGGATAACCGTGTTCCTTCCTGGGAGGAATGGGGGTGGTGAGGGTAAGGGCGCGCCCATTCCGCTCCACCGTGAAGACCACGTCGCCTTTCAAGGCCGCGGCTCTCAAGCTGTTCGACATCTCGCGCCACTCCGAGACGGGCTCACCGTTGACGGCGGTAACGCGATCCCCTATTTGAAAACCGGCGTGCTGGGCTGGATAACCCTCCATCATGCTCCCGATCTTCGTGTCGTACATGTCCTGGCCGCCGTGCCCCCACAGGAACACCGCCGTCAACAGAAACGCCAGGACGATGTTGAAGAGAGAGCCGTTGAGCAGAATGAAAAAACGCTTCCAAACGGGCTGTTCGTTGAAGCCCATGCTTGGAATTACCGTCTCGCCGTCGTCTTCTTCCCCCATTCCCGCCAAGCGGCAGAACCCCCCTATGGGGAAAAGCCGCCAAGACCAAAGCATATAGGTTCGCCCGTCAGGACCCGCTTTCTTAACCTGGCTCACCAGCGGTCCCATGCCGAAGGCGAATTCGTGCACCTGCACGCCCAGCAGCCGGGCCGTTATGTAGTGCCCATACTCGTGCGCCAGGACGCATATCCCAATGACGATCACAAACGAAATAAAGCTCACCAACATTAGATTTTCTCCTTTACTGCCTCGGCGGGACGATGAAAGCTCCCTGATAACCAGACTGCCCCAAGCGCGCAGCCAACGATTCCGCCGCCTCCCTCGTAGAGCCGGCCTGAACCAGAACCCTGTGAAGCGTCTGAGTTGACGTTACCGCGGCCGTGTAACCCGCTTTGGTAAACCGCTGCGAAACAGCTTCCGCCGCGGCCTTGTTGGAAAACGCTCCCACCTGCACCATCCAGCCGGAAAGTTTTACTTGCGTCTGCGGTACCGTGACCTTGGCAGGTTCCCGGGACGCGGCGGGGGTGCTGGCCGCTTGCCTGGGAATGACCCGCTGAGGGATGGGCTGCTCCTTGACAGGGCGCGACGGGGTTTGAACGACGGTTGGCCGGGTGGGCGTGGTTTGGCGAGCGGTGGAGCTGTAGGAAACGCTCCTCTCGCTCCTCACGGGAACGGGAACGGCCAGCGGATCCATCTCCAGCACGCGGCGTGGGGGTACGGGCACGGAAACCAAGGGCACAGACGGCCGTTCCACGGTGCCGGAGGAGAACGCGTTCCGCGTCTGGCCCGCTTCCGCTTGGTTAGGTTCCAGTCTTGCGGACCGGCCAGCGCTTAACTCCTGGGTCAGGGGGGTGTGAGGGGTCATGGAGGCATTGGGGCCGGCGAAAAAGAAACGCCACGCAGCGATCCCAAGAAGCAGCAGGGCGACAACGGCGACAACAGGAAGCATGAAGTCCCCGAAGGACCTCACAACCCCTCTGGTCTTGAAACGCCTCGTCTCTCTCAATGGCAAAGTGTCAAACCCCCTTCACGAAAAGATTTTAATTTCCAGCGGCACTACCGCCGCGGCCTGTTTCTTACCCTGAGAATAGAGGGCGTGTCGTAGGCAGTCTTGGGCATACCCGAAAACATGTCCTCGTCCAAGGAAGGCTGCAAGTCCGTCTCGTCCAGCGAAAAATTCCCTGAGCTAGAGACCACCTTTTCAGGCGTCCGGGGGTTGACCAGGGAAAACCCGCCGATTCGTTTCGGCATCTCTCGCTCACCCACCGCCTGCGGCGGCTGGCGTTGCTCGGTCGCGGAGAAACCCGTGGCGATAACGGTGACGCGCATGGTGTTTCCCGCGTTCTCGTTGACGGTGTGACCCCAGATGACCTCCACGTCGGGGTCCGCGTTCTCGGTGATGATCTCGGCGGCCCTTTTCATCTCGAAAATTCCCAGGTCCGACGTCCCCTCGATGTTGATAAGCACTCCCTTGGCGCCCTTGAGCGGCATGGACATAAGCGGAGACTTGATAGCGGCTTTCGCGGCCACCTCGGCCCTGTTCTCTCCTTCCCCGACCCCGATGCCCATGATGGCGCTTCCGGCCTTTCTCATGATCGTTTTGACGTCCGCGAAGTCCACGTTGATGAGGCCGGGTTTCAAAACGAGGTCCGTCACGCCTTGAACGGCCTGGCGCAGCACCTCGTTGGCCATCTTGAAGGCCTCCGTGGTCGTCGTCTTCTCGTTGGCCACGGCTAGGAGCCGGTCGTTTTCCACAACCAACAGGGCGTCCACCTTTTCCCTTAGCTTGGCGATGCCGTCCTGGGCCACCTGGGCGCGCTTGTTCAGCTCGAAACCGAAGGGCGTGGTGACGACGCCCACCACCAATATCTGCATTTCCTTGGCGATCTCCGCGATAATGGGAGCGGCTCCGGTGCCCGTTCCGCCGCCCATCCCCGCGGTCACGAAGACCATCTCGCACCCCTCCAGGTATTCGCGGATACGATCGATGGACTCCTTCGCGGCATCCGTCCCCACCTGAGGGTTGCCGCCCGCCCCTCGGCCCCTAGTGAGCTTTTCGCCCAAGGCGATTTTGTACGGGGCCTTGCTCTGCGCCAGCGCTGTGGCGTCCGTGTTGGCCGCCACGAACTCCACACCCTCCACCCCGCTCTCGATAATGTGGTTGAGCGCGTTGCCTCCGCCCCCTCCCACGCCTATGACGAGAATCTGCTCCCGCTGCTGCAGGGGCTCTGGGATGTGAAAAACCTGACTTTGTTCCATGTTCTTTGCCCTCCCGACCGTTGAAAAACTATGTGCTATGCCGACCATCAAGCGCATTACGAAAAGAAGAAGCCGTTCCATTTAGGTATCAAAAAAGCTCCTTGAAGGATTCCTTGACCCGATCCATCATGTTTTGAACGCGCTGGCCGAGCTTGGGCTGCTCTCGTTTTTTCCCCCTTGGAACCAGGTGCCGGATATGCTCCGGATGCCATTGCAGCCTGGGCGGGTCGATGAACCTGTAAGGGCTGCGCTCCCTGTCCAAGATATAATGCACGGTGCCCAGGGCGTTGACGTAACTGGGGTCCTCACGGCCCGGGGGTAACTGGCAGTGCTCCCAGGGGTCCGCCAGCCTCACCGGCATTCTGAAAATATCCGACAGCAGCATCTCAATGCCCGGAGTTTTCGCGACGCCGCCAGACAGGATAATCCCAGCTGGAAAAAGCCTGGGGTCCCGCTCCGGGATAAGGGCCGCCACGTAGTCGGCGAAAAGCTCCTCCAGTCGGTAGCGGATGACCTCACAGGCCGTGTTGGGGTCGATGGTTCTCGCCTGTTGGCCTCTGGAGGTCAGGGTGATGAACTCGCTGCTGTCCATAGAAAAAAGACGCTTTTTAAAGTTCTCCGCCTTGTTCAGCGGCAGGCGCAGGACGTTCGCCAGGTCACTGGTGATGTGATCCCCGCCAATGGGGATGATGGAGACCTTCACGGGGCACCCGTCTCTGTAAAAGGTGAGTCCCGTGGTGCCGCCGCCTATGGAGAGCGATATGGCCCCCACCCTCATTTCCTCGTCCGTCAGGGCTCCCAGCGCCGAAGCCAGGGGCTTGATCACCAGTCCTTCCACCTCCAAGCCCGATGCCTCCACGCAGTTTACCACGTTGTGAACGTAGGGCATGGGAACGGTGACAGTCTGCAATTCGATGTCGAGGCGCATCCCCGCCATCCCCATGGGGTCGTCGATGCCGAAGTTCCCGTCAAGAGAGTATCGGACTGGTATTGTGTGGAGAGGGAGCTTGTTCGGCGGGATGGAGAGCTGACTCTGCGCGGCTTCAATGACCCGTTCCACGTCGTCAACCTGCACGGGGCGCGAGGTTCGTCCCAGGGAGATCATGCCCTCCGTTTTGAGGCTCATTACGTCGAGGGCGTTGAAGGAAACCATCGCCTGATCCAGCCTGAAGCCGACGATGTTCTCCGCGTCCTTAACCGCGTTGCGAACGGACTGCTCCGCCTGTTCCAGGTTGACGATCAGGCCCTTGCGGATACCCTGGGACTGAGCGGAGCTTATGCCGATAACGTGGACCATCTCGCTTGAGCGGGGGTCCCGTTCCGCCACAATGACGGCGATCTTGCTGGTTCCGACGCAAAGTCCCACTAGGATAGAGTCATCCGGCTCCCTGAACACTCGTTTTTAACCCCCTTCCCCCGCGGCGGAGGACAATTCCCGCAGCACGATCTTACCCTCATAGGTGGCGTCGATGAGCAGGCGCTTGACGCCTTCCCTGTACAGGCTGTCCAGGATGTCCCCCACGGCGGTTTCCAGGTTCCGCCACTCGTGCTTGTCCTTTTGTATCAAAATCACAAATTCCTGCTCGCCGCGAACAAACCGAAGTTTGAAAAGCTCCGACCCGGCGCGGCGGTCCAGGTCCACCTCCCGCACCCCTTCGAACCAGGGGGCACCGCCCAAACCCCTCAGAAAGTCCTCTATGGACTCCATGGGGAAAACCGAAGGGAAAACCCCCTTCGGCGGAGGGGAGCGGTTTTGTTCCAGTTCCAGGTTGTCGAAACCAGCCGACACCCGCCACAAAGGCCTTGAAAAAGGTATCGGCGCCGCTGCCTCCTCCGCGGCGTTCCACATCCGGCCCTCCCGCGACACGTACCACAACTGCCCCCGCCACTGAACAGCCACCCATAGGGAAAGGGGCCGTATCTCCGTCACAAACGAACCAAACCCCGTGACGCGCGTCTCCACGCGGACGGGTCTCGTTTTTTCCAAAAAAGCACCCGCATCCCGCGCCTTGCTCAGAAACAGAGGCCAGTAGCGCGCGTGCTGGGAAGGGAACACGTCCCAAAACAGCTTTTCCATCGCCGGGCTGTCGGCTTTGACGCGGTATTCCCGGACGGCCAGCGGCGCGTAACGGTCATCCAGGCCCAAGAGCGCTCCCAGCAGCGTCGAGCACAGCACCAGACCCAGCCAGGGCGGTTTCTTGAAAGCCATAAGAATTAGTATATCAAAGATTCATTCCGGGAAACCCATGAATTTTATTTCAGGTTCGAGGAGTATCCCAGTCTTTCCAAATACTATATCACGACATAATGTCACCAATCTAAAAACATCGCCGCCCGCGGCGCCGCCCTCGTTGAGCAGAAAATTCGCGTGCACGCCGGACACGGCAGCCCCCCCGACGCGCAGCCCCTTGCATCCGCAGGCGTCCAGGAGCCGCCCCGCGCTGTCCCCCGGAGGGTTTTTGAAAGCACACCCAGCACTCCTGACCCCCCTGGGCTGACCTGCTCTGGCCCGCAGAAAGGCTGATTCGTCTCGCTGAATTTCCTTAGGGTTTTTTTTCCAAAACTTCAGTTTGCAGGCGGCGATGAAGCGCGTCGGGGAGGCGAGGGAAAAAAAACGGTACGAGCAGTGAAACTCACCGCGCCGCCATCCGCGGATTTCCCCATTTGCCTCTACCGTCGTGACTTCATCGAGAAGGTCTCCCACGCTGCTGCCTCCGGCCCCGGCGTTGCCGGCCACGGCCCCGGCGAGCGTGCCAGGTATGCCCTGAGCGAATTCCGCGCCCCCCAGTCCCTCTTTCCGTGCAGCGGCCACCACGAGGGGAAGCGGATAGCCGGCCTCCGCCTCCAGTTCACCCTGAAGGCGAGACCCTTCTACGCTCCAGCAGCAGGCGCTCAGGCGGAGGGTCGAGAGGACGACCCCCTCGATCTCCCCGTCCGCAAAGACCGTATTCGTCCCTCCGCCCAGAATGTAAATGGGGAAACCCTCCAAGACCCGCGCCTGAAACAGCGCCGCCACGTCCGCCAGCTTCGACGGCTCCGCGAAGAACTCGCATCTGCCCCCCACGCCCAGAGCGGAGAGGGGAGCCAGTTCCTTTCCCTCTTCCAAAGGACAGGCCAGAACGCGCCGCAAAGCCGTTTTCCGCATGGCCGCATCAGCCTAAAAGCTTCGGGCCCAGACAGGAGACACTTCCTGCACCCAGAGTTACGAAAACGTCGCCGGGGCGCAGCAAAACCTCCAGCTTCGCCAGGGCGTCCTCCTCGTCCTGGCAGAGGACAGCCCCGGCTTTCATGATTTCGGCAATGGCTGCGGAGCCAGAACCTTGTTTGGGCTCTCCCGCGGCGTAGACGGGCAGCAGCAGAACCGCGTCCGCAGCTTCCAGGGCGGAGGCGATTTCGCGGAAAAAGGCGTTGGTTCGGGTATAACGGTGAGGCTGAAAGAGAACCACCAGCCTCCGGCCAGGGTAAACGTCCCGCAGCGTGGCAAGAGACGCCTGAATCTCTGCGGGGTGGTGAGCGTAGTCGTCGATCACCTGGACCCATCCTCCGGGAAGCTTCTTTTCGCCTACTTTTTCGAGCCTGCGTTTTGCGCCCCTAAACTCGCGCAAGGTCTTGACCATGTCCTCAAAAGAAACCCCTAAAGAAGCGGCAGCCGCGCAGGCTACCAGTGCGTTCATGATGTTGTGCTCCCCGGAAACGGCTAACTCCGCGCGACCCAGAACTTCCCCACCGCAGGTCACGGAAAAGACCGCGCCCCCGCCGGCCTTGCGTTCAGCGTCGAAAGCACCCCAATTCCAGGAGCGGCCCCAGCCGCAAGTCACCACGTCAGGGTCATCCCGCAGCGCCTCGATCAGGGAGCGGGAGCCCTCGTCCTCGGCGCAGACCACCAGGGGCGCCCCTGGCTTCCGCGCACGCGCGAAGCGGACAAAGGCCGGAAGCACGTCATCCCTGGTGTGAAAGTAGTTGACGTGGTCCCAGTCCACGTTTGTCACCGCTGCCACGGAAGGGCGAAAGAACTCGAAGGAACCGTCGCTCTCGTCGATCTCGGCGACGAAAAGGCCGCTTCTCCCCACACGGGCGTTTGTCCCGATGTCGGCGACCTCCGCTCCAATGGCCAGAGTGGGGTCAAGCCCCGCTCTCTCCAGAATCAACCCTATCATGGACGACGTGGTGGTCTTACCGTGGGTTCCCGTCACGCCCACGCCACAGCACACGTTGAAAAGGCGGCTCAGGGCCAGTCCCCGGCCCATGACGCCAATGCCCTTTTCCCGTGCGGCGGCGAGTTCCTCATGGCTTTCGTTCACGGCGCCGCTGTAGATCACCAGTTGGGGGGAAAACTCCTCAATGTGGAAGGGTGAGTGTCCAACGGAACAGCCGATGTTCAGTTCTTTGAGTCTGGCGGTATACTCGTTTTGGGAGAGGTCGCAGCCACTTACCTCGAAGCCCATTCCGGACAACAACAAAGCCAGTCCGCTCATACCCACCCCTCCCATCCCCATGAGATGGATGCACCGGATGCTCCCGAACTCATCGGGTGCGCCGGGTTGTTCTTTTGCCTCTGCGCCAAACATGAAAAAAACTCCCCTGCGCGTTTGTTTGTTTTTAGTAACATATTGACGCACAATCAATATGGCATGAAGCATTTGTTAAAAAATAGTTTATCACAACCCGTTTTGTTTGTATACGAAACGCGCGCCTCCCCCAGGGCAAACGCATTGAGCGAATCATGCGCTGCCGCCGCTCTTGCCGCCGTCAAGGGTTGAGCTTAACGATCCAGGCATCCTCAGCCCCGTGATTTCCAGCCGCGTCGCCGTCGGTGGATTTGGTCTGCCCCGCGGCGATATACTCTCCCTCGCTAGTCTGCTGGATGGAGCTAGCTGCGTCCTCGTCAGAACCGCCTAAGCATTTCTGCCACACGATACCCCCTGAAGCATTCAGCCTGACGACCCAGGCGTCGTATTTCCCGTGATTTCCGGCCGCGTCGCCGTCGGTGGATTTGGTCTGCCCCGCGACAATGTACCCTCCGTCGCTCGTCTGCTGAACGGAGTTGGCTTCGTCTCCCTCAGAACCGCCCAAGCATTTCTGCCACACAATGCCCCCCAAAGCGTTCAGCTTGACAACCCAGGCGTCGCTTTCCCCGTGATTTCCGGCCGCGTCGCCGTCGGTGGAGAAAGTATACCCCGCGACAATGTACCCTCTATCACTCGTCTGCTGGATGGAGTTGGCAGAGTCCCAGCCAGAACCGCCCAGGCATTTCTGCCACACGATATCCCCTGAGGCGTTCAGCCTGACGACCCAGGCGTCGTATTTTCCGTGATTTCCAGCCGCGTCGCCGTCGTTAGAGCGGGTGTTCCCCGCGACGATGTACCCTCCGCCGCTCGTCTGCCGGATAGAGTTGGCTTTGTCTCCATAAGAACCGCCCAGGCATTTCTGCCACACGATATCCCCTGAGGCGTTCAGCTTGACAACCCAGGCGTCAGCCCATCCCCCGTGATTTCCGGCCACGCCGCCGTTGTTGGAGTTGGTACTCCCCGCAACGATGTACCCTCCGTCACTCGTCTGCTGAATGGAGTAGGCAGAGTCTTCGTCAGAACCACCCAGGCATTTCTGCCACACGATATCCCCTGAGGCGTTCAGCTTGATAACCCAGGCGTCGTATTCCCCGTAATTTTTGGTCACGTCGCCATCGGTGGAGTTGGTTTCCCCTGCGACAATGTACCCTCCATCGCTCGTCTGTTGGATGGAAAAGGCAGAGTCATTCCGAGAACCGCCCAGGCATTTCTGCCACACGATATCCCCAGAGACGTTCAGCTTGGCAACCCAGGCGTCAGTCCCTCCCTCGTGATGTTCGGCCACGTCACCGTCGTTTGAGTTGGTATTTCCCGCGGCGATGTACCCTCCGTCGCTCGTCTGCTGGATGGAGTTGACTTTGTCCCCGTAAGAACTGCCCAGGCATTTCTGCCATACGATGCTCCCCGCGATGTTCAGCTTGACAATCCAGGCGTCGTATCTCCCGTGATTGCCGATCACATCGCCGTCGGTAGAGCGGGTATTCCCCGCAATGATGTACCCTTCGTCGCTCGTCTGCTGAACGGAGTTGGCTTTATCCACGTAAGAACCGCCCAGGCATTTCTGCCATACGATACTCCCCGCAGTGTTCAGCTTGACAATCCAGGCGTCGTATCTCCCGTGATTGCCGATCACATCGCCGTCGGTGGAGTGGGTATTCCCCGCGACGATGTACCCACCGTCGCTCGTCTGCTGAATGGAGTAGGCAGAGTCTTCGTCAGAACCGCCGAGGCATTTCTGCCACACGATACCTCCTGAGGCGTTTAGCTTGATAACCCAAGCGTCGTATTTCCCCCCGTGGTTTCCGGCCGTGTCGCCGTCGGTGGAGTTGGTATCCCCCGCAACGATGTACCCTCCATCGTTCGTCTGCTGAATGGAAAAGGCAGAGTCGTTCCGAGAACCGCCCAGGCATTTCTGCCCCATGATATCCCCTGAGGCGTTCAGCTTGATAACCCAGGCGTTGTTTTCCCCGTGATTTCCGGCCACGTTACCGTCAGTGGAGTAGGTATGTCCTGCGACGATGTACCCACCGTCGCTCGTTTGCTGGATGGAGTAGGCAGAGTCCTCGTTAGAACCGCCCAGGCATTTCTGCCACACGATACCCCCTAAAGCGTTCAGCTTGACAACCCAGGCGTCATATCTCCCGTGATTGCCGATCACATCGCCGTTGTTGGAGTTGGTACTCCCCGCGGCGATATACCCACCGTCGCTTGTCTGCTGGATGGAGTAAACAGAGTCCTCGTAAGAACCGCCCAGGCATTTCTGCCACATGATATCCCCTGAGGCGTTCAGCTTGACAACCCAAGCGTCAGCCCATCCTCCGTGATTTCCGGCCACGCCGCCGTTGTTGGAGTTGGTACTCCCTGCGACGATGTACCCACCGTCGCTCGTCTGCTGAATGGAGTAGGCAGAGTCGTTCCGAGAACCGCCCAGGCATTTTTGCCACATGATATC